>JAAYOE010000007.1 GCA_012520455.1 Tissierellia bacterium | reverse complement strand
GCCGAGTATACCGCCGTTAGCATTTACTTCTTCTATCAGCATTTTTACCATGTTGCTTTCGCAAGTTCCCCATACTGCCTGGTCTCCGGTCAAAGAACCAATCCAGCCTATTTTGATTGTTTCCTCTGCAGGTCCGCTTGAACCATTACTACATGCAGTAATTATCATTGTAAAAACTAATAATACGCTGATAAGTGTTGAAAACTTCTTTTTCATAAAACCCTCCAATAATAATTTATTATTTATTATTTATTTCCTCGGATTACTCCGAGTTCGTTGGTGCAAGTATTGCACCAATCGTTTTCCTTTTTCATTATATTAGCAATTTTCAAAAAAACTCAAAAAAACTCAAAAATGAGTTTTTGACTTTTATTTAACAATATTATATCTTTTCACTAAAAAACCTCATAATCCTTTGGAGTTATGAGGTTTTAAACATGTTTATATCATAATGATATCTTATGGGATAATTTTATTCTGTCTGACACATGAGAACCAGTCCGTCAAAAAACTTATTGAGTGAAATCTTCCCCCTGGTATGTTTTTTCCCGCTGATATAATCCATTTCCGCCTTAACATTGGCAAAATCGAAAAGAATGTTTCCGTAGTTGTAAAGAATTTCGTTGCCGTAATCATCTAAGCCTAAATTAGCAATATTGACAAGTCCTTTATTTATTGCCCTTCGTATCCTCTGCTTAACAATATGCGAATTATCGCCAAAAATGTTTTCTGATGAAGAAAAATCATAATCATTAAAGCTGATATTTTCTTCCATGAGATAAAGAGTAATTTTAATTATATCGTTTGTCCCCTTTTCTCCCAACATACCGAGGGTTCCTAAAATATTCTTGATTCTTATAATATTTTGCTCGGTGAGGTCCTTGCCCTTCTTGTCATTTAATTGAAACATTTGCTTTATGGTGGATAAGGTATTATTCATTTCAATTGTTTCCGCAACTCTTGTTATTACCTTTTCCACCTCAATTTTGTTTATGGGCTTGGTAATAAAAAATTCGATGCCGGAATTGTATGACTCCGTCCGTATTTGATTGTCCAAAACCTGAGATATCATAATGCAGGATAAATGAGGGTTAACTTCCTTAAGCTTTTTTACGAGAGTATTTCCATCCATAACAGGCATGAGCAGGTCCACAAGCACTATATCCGGTTTCATGACCATAATTTCCTGAAAAGCTGCCTCTCCGTTTAAAGCACTGCCGACTACTTCAAAATTATTGTTCTTTTCAATAATATTACTCAAAATCCTAATAATATTTTTATCATCATCCACAATATAAAATTTCATTGACTAATCCCCGCCATTCTCTTTTCATCTATTTTGACTGTGATTTCGGTACCTGATAAAGCATCAGACTTAACCTCGATGGTGCCGCCAAAAACTTCATTGACGATGTCCTTCACATGGGTCATCCCTATTCCTCGGCAGATATCTCCGGTCTCCTTATTGAATTTCGTTGAAAATCCTGGGTTAAATATATAAGGTATATCCTTCTCCTTGATTCCGATCCCGTTATCAGATACAGTAAAAATGCACTCCCCGTTTTTATTTTGAATTTTTACGAAAATATGTGCGTTTTTCCTGTTCTCCAAGGCTTCTATACTGTTATATATAAGATTTCTTATTACAGTAAGCAAGTAATAATGGTTTGCAACATTAAAATTACCGGCAATTGCAAAATCAACAAAAATTTTTAACTTGTTCCCTCTTATATATTCCTTGACATCATCATTCATTATGCTCATCAGGTCTCTGATATTCATTTGTGTATCGTCGGTATGGCCGTCGAACTGGCCTTCCAGCCCTTTTATTATGTTTATATAACCTTTCTTGATTTCATGAACATCCTTTGCCACATCTAAAGACATTTCCCTTAAATTTACCGGGTATCCTTCCTCAGACAACTCCTTATACAACAAATATGCCTTTTTCATGACATTCTCAATATGAATGTTATTCTTATTCATGAAGTAAATTTCACTTTTTACATTTGAAGTAATCATGACAAGTTCTCTATATCTCTCTTCATGCTCTTGACGCCTGAGCAAAAATTTATAGTAGTTGAGAAGAAGAATTATACAAACAGAAATGGTTGCCCTGACAAATGCAACAATGATGAGTGTCTGAAACATTTCATACCTGATATTATCAAAACGGAGCATTACGCTGACTTCTATCATATTTGCAAAGGCATCGCTTATGACGGTAGCAGCAAAAAAATTTGTAAGTGTTGTTTTGGGTCTGTTCCAATATAGGAAGTAAAAGAGAATTCCAAAGGAAAAATAAAACAACATATCTGCGCAAATTATTTCTAAAACATTATCAAATGTTCCGTTTATATAAATAATTAATCCACGATAGAGGGGGGACATGATTCCTGCAAAAAATGATACTATGATGGGGTTAAAATCTCTGTTAATGTACAGCATCAAGGTAAATATTATGGGAGCCAGTGATATCATGAATCCGGGGACAAATATATCGAAATTTATCTGGGATGCCAGGGAAACACAAACAGCAGCTATCACCATCGGTCTTATTTTTTTCATGTGTTTTTCTCCGTTAAGAAATCCAATATAGAATTGTACTTAAAGGCCTGTAAACCTTTACATTTATTATATAACAGTTTTTTACATTATTCAACATATTGGCATTAAAAGGAAGTTCCGTCCTGCTTATTGGTTTCACCGGTCATTTAATATGATCTCGATAGCTTTTTCAATATATTCATCTCTGCCTTCTTTAATTCCTTCAATGGTAGGTTCTACATAAATATCAGGCTGTATTCCTATTCTTTGAGTTGGTGTTTTATCCGGGTAGAATATGCCAAACCCGCTTATCGTAGTCGATATTTTTCCCGGTAAAGTAAAACGGCGCACATCACCGTTAGCTCCCGCCGAAGGTCTTCCAAGGACAACTGAACCCGGAGTATTCTTAAGGGACATGGCCGTAGTTTCTCCCCTGCTTATGGTACGTTCATTAATAATAATCACAAGTTTTCCCTTATAAACCCCGTCCTTCAAAGTTCTATTGTCTGTTTCATCCGGTTTTCCCGAAACATAAGGAACGGTATAATAAAATTCACCAGGCACCTCACGATTAGGAATTGAGGCAATAAAGAATTCTTTTTTGGTTGGTATCAGGTATTCAGCCAATTTAAAGGCAATTTCTTTGGAAGGATAATTTCTAAGGTCTACTATCAAGCCTTGGGTATTCCACCATTTATTAACGGTTCTTTCTATTTCTCCAGTCTTCAATAACCCGCCATTTATATAGTATATTTTACCGCCTTCCATGGCTTGCGTCCTGGTATCCACGCTGACAGTAATTCTTTTTTGGCTTGCTTTTGCATTTACGACAAGAGTCTTTCCGTTTCTTATAACAGTGACATCGGCAGACTTTTCATTAGTTCGGAATAAATCATAGTATATCAGGCCTCCCGTATCTTCCCGTGATTGAGATATGTATTTTCTTCTGTTATCCAGTATTTCTTCTATATCTTTATCTCCAACTTTAAGTACAATATCACCAGGCTCAAGACCGCATTTTTTGATTACTTTGCTTATGACAACCTTATTATCGATTATAACAAAATTAACAGGAAATCTATATAAACCAAAACGGGTGGAAATGGTTTCTCTTCTCTTATCTTCCACAACAGCATGGGAATCATGTATCTTAGTTGTCAATTCGGATATGGTCATAAGGTAGGATTCATAATCGGAGCCTTGTACAAATTTTGGGATGAATTCTAACAGGACCTGGTCCCAGTCCTCTTCAATTACATCCTTGTAGGGATAATAATATTCTATTATATTCCAGTATCGAAATAAGCCCAGCAGCCTGTAGCCGGTGTCATCAAACTTCATATCCGGATACGGGTTTTCGTTTTCCATAAAGGGATAAGGTGAATCATCTTTAAAACTAACGTATGCATTTTCACGATCGATAATATTGGTATCCAAAAGCTTTGATAATTCATGGCTCAAATCCTCTCCCAGGTATTTCTCGTCCCTGCACCAGTCTGTAGAAGGCCTGAGTTGAATTATATCCTGGGGGATTTGGTATTGCCGTTCTTTACTTCCAATAGATATACCGCTGTCAAAAGAATGAATCCATTGGT
>JAAYOE010000071.1 GCA_012520455.1 Tissierellia bacterium | reverse complement strand
GACAAGGGTCCCCGTGATGGTTCCTGCAATAAATAAATACCCGACCTTGCGGCCACCTACAGAAAAATCATATGAGCTGCTTACTTTTTTCCCTGAATATATTCCTGCGGCTAAAATCAAGGTCAGAGCGAAAAACATGCCTAAATATAAAAACACACTCATGACAGTCTCCTTAAGGTGCTCCTTTTGTTCATTTTATTAACTGTGATGTTAACTTTTATTGTGTAATTTAATTTTAATGGCCGTAATTAATAAATAATCACTTAAATTTTGTCAGGTTTTCAATAATGTAAAGGACTTAAGCAATAATGATGTATTAACCATTTATAGTCTTATTTGCAATTAACGTGCCATTATATAAAATGATTAATTTGCTTAACAAGTCTTAATGGCCTTCATATAATAAATTATATTTTCCAAGGAGGTTTCAAATGAAAGAAAAACATATTTTTGCCGGCAACAACACTTCTGAAGGATTTTTCAGCTATTTTGACCACCTGTTAAAACCTGAGGAAGCCGACCACATTTATATACTTAAAGGAGGACCGGGAGTAGGCAAAAATTATTTCATGAAAAAGATTGGGGAAAAAATGGCTGAAAATAATCTCTTTATTGAATACATACACTGTTCAAGCGACGATTTAAGCCTTGACGGCTTAGTGATACCTGAACTTAAGCTTTTTTTTGTTGACGGGACGGACCCCCATATCATAGACCCCGTCCTTCCGGGAGCTATTGATGAAATAATTAATCTTGGAGCCTTTTTAGATGTTCATAAGCTCAATAAGCATAAGAATACCATAATCCAAACCAATAAAGCCAAATCAAACCTATACGAGAGTGCTTACAGGTATTTAAGGGCTGCAGGTATTATTTATGATGAAATCAGCTCAATCTACGATTTATATGTAGATAGCGATAAATTTAATCAAATGTGTGAAAAAGCCCTAAGTATGCTGTTTACTTATTCAAAGGGGACAAAGGAAGGCAGTGTCAGGAAGATGTTTACGGAAGCCTTTACGGCAAAGGGGTATATAAGTTATACGGATCTCTTCTTTGAAGAAAATGAAGTGTGGGCAATTGCAGGCAATGATACAAACTATTCTTCAGTGTTTTTAGACAGAATACTAAAGGAGGCAGTAAAAAAGGGCTATAGGGCGGAATGCTGCTACAGGCCCTTGAGTCCAAAAAAGCTACAGCACCTGTACTTACCGGAAAAGAAGCTCATAATCGTCACCGCGGAAACCCCCATCCATGTAAAATATGATAAGGTTTTTGATATTAACGGCATAATGGATGTTGACGGCATAAGGACCCATATTTCAGAAATCGAAAGAAATCTCCATTTGTACGGCATGTTGATAAACAATGCCCTGGATAAACTTTCCGAAACAAAAAAACTCCACGATATTTTAGAAGTAATCTATTCTAACTCCATGGATTTTGATGCTGCCGAAGAGGTAATGGAAAAGTACCTGGGCAGTCACTCATTACAAGATAAAATGGCAGGGATAATTTCATAGATTGTCACCCGGCCCAATACCGGAAAAGAGGACGTTCCTTGTCATAAGACCATGAAACGTCCTCTTCTTACTTCAATACTTTTTTCAAATACAGGCCCGTGTATGAGCTTTTTACCCTTGCCACTTCTTCGGGAGTTCCTTGTGCTACGATTGTACCCCCTCCGTCTCCTCCTTCGGGACCTAAGTCTATAATGTAATCTGCAGTTTTAATTACATCTAAATTATGCTCTATCACAACAACTGAATTTCCTGCTTCCACAAGCCTGTTTAAGACTTCGATGAGCATGTGAATATCTGCCGTGTGGAGGCCGGTAGTAGGCTCATCCAATACATAGACGGTTTTGCCGGTTCCTCTCTTGCTAAGCTCATAGGCTAACTTGACCCTCTGGGCTTCTCCTCCGGAAAGTTCAGGGGAAGGCTGGCCTAATTTCACATAGCCTAAGCCAACATCCTGCAATGTTTTTATCTTATTTTGAATTTTCGGTATATTTTCAAAGAATTCCAAGGCTTCATCCACTGTCATGTCCAAAACATCAGCTATGTTTTTTCCCTTGTACTTTACTTCCAAGGTTTCTCTGTTGTACCTCTTTCCCTTGCACACATCACAAGGAACATAGACATCGGAAAGAAAGTGCATTTCGATTTTTAAAATTCCGTCTCCCCGGCATGCTTCGCACCTGCCTCCCTTGACATTGAAGCTGAACCTTCCTTTTTTGTAGCCTCTTTCCTTGGCTTCAAGGGTCATGGAGTAAACATCCCTGATGTAGTCGAAGACTCCTGTGTAGGTAGCAGGGTTAGACCTTGGTGTCCTCCCTATGGGGGACTGGTCGATGGTAATTATTTTATCTACATTCTCTATGCCCAGCATTTCATCGAACTTACCGGGACGGTTGGTATTTCTGAATAATTTCTGGTGGAGGCCCTTAGCAAGTATTTCGTTTATCAGGGAGCTTTTCCCGGAGCCGGAAACACCGGTTACGCAGCACATAACCCCTAAGGGTATCTTCACGTCTATGTTCTTAAGGTTATTTTCCCTGGCACCCTTTATTTCAATATACTTTTCAGCCTTTCTTCTTATGGACGGAACCTCTATTTTTTTCTTCCCGCTCAAATATTGTCCGGTAATTGAATTGGGATTGTTCTTGATTTCATCAATTGGTCCGAATCCTACTATTTCTCCCCCGTGGATTCCCGCACCCGGCCCTATGTCCAGAATATAGTCCGCATTTTCCATCGTTTCTTCATCATGCTCGACCACAATAAGAGTATTGCCCAAATCCGTTAAATTTCGCAGAGTTTTGATAAGCATGGAATTGTCCCTTTGGTGGAGGCCTATGCTGGGCTCATCCAAGACATATAAAACCCCTACGAGGCTTGAACCTATTTGGGTTGCCAACCTTATGCGCTGGGATTCGCCTCCGGACAGGGTAGCTGCATTTCTTGCCAATGTCAGATAATTAAGTCCCACATCCGATAAAAATTGCAGCCTGTCTTTTATTTCTTTGATTATCTGACTGCCTATAATTCTATGCATGGGGCTCAAGTCGAGCTCGTCAAAAAACTTAAGGCTGTCTGAAACCGAAAGCCGGGACACTTCATATATGTTTTTGTTTCCGATTTTTACGGCCAGGCTTATGGGATTAAGCCTGGCTCCCTTGCATGCGGGACAAGGGCTTTCATACATGTATTCTCCTATCCACTCCCGCATTCCGGGAGACATGGTTTCCGTGTACCTCCTTTGGAGGTTGTTTACAACTCCTTCAAAGTCCCTGGTATATTCTCTGGGTCCTTGAAATTTGCTGATAAAACTTACGGTAACTTCCCTTCCTCCTGTACCGTACAGAATTTCATCAATCAGTTCCGGGGGAGCTTCCGATAGAGGCTTGCTTATGTCAAAATTATGGTATTTTGCCAAAGCTGCAAACATTTGATAATAATATCCGTCTTCCTCAGCTCCGAAGGGGGTAATTGCCCTCTCACCTATTGATTTGGAATAATCCGGAATTACCAAATCAACATCTATTTCCATTTTCACACCCAGACCCTTGCATGTTTCGCATGCCCCCAAGGGATTGTTGAAGGAAAACATCCTGGGCGATATTTCTCCGAAACCTATGCCGCAGTCAGTGCAGGCAAACTTGGTGCTCATCAAAAGCTCTTCCTGCCCTATTACATCGATAAGAACCATCCCGCCGGACAGTGACAGGGCGGTTTCCACCGAATCAACAAGTCTTTTTTGAATTCCCTCTCTTACTATGAGCCTGTCGACAACTACCTCTATGGTATGCTTCTTATTTTTATCCAATACTATGTCGTCCTCTAACTCGGCCATGGTACCGTCAACCCTCACTCTTACGAAACCTTCTTTCTTCAGGTCCTCCAATAATTTTTTGTGGGTTCCTTTAGCCCCTCTGACCATGGGAGCCATGATTTGAATTCTTGTTGATTCTTCATATTCCAAAACCTTGTCGATAATCTGGTCCACTGTCTGAGTTGTTATGGGTTTGCCGCACTTGGGGCAGTGGGGCACTCCTATCCTTGCAAACAAAAGCCTGTAATAGTCATAAATCTCCGTGATGGTACCTACGGTTGAACGGGGGTTCCTGCTGGTTGATTTTTGGTCTATGGATATTGCAGGCGACAAGCCTTCAATTGATTCCACATCCGGTTTATCCATCTGGCCCAGAAACATTCTTGCATAAGAGGACAAGCTTTCTATATAACGTCTTTGTCCTTCCGCATATATGGTATCAAAAGCAAGGGAAGTTTTCCCCGAGCCGCTGACCCCCGTAAAAACAATAAATTTGTTTCTCGGAAGTTCAAGGCTGATATTTTTCAGGTTGTTTTCCTTTGCTCCCTTAATAATTATTTTGTCCATTATTTTTCCTCAGTTCCTTTATTTGGTCTCTGTAATATGCTGCTTTTTCAAACTCTAAATTCTCTGCAGCTAACCGCATTTCTTTTTCCAATTCTATGATGTATTCGGAAATACTGATATCCTTATCCTTAGTTTTATATTTGCCTTCTTCCTCTGCCGCCTTGGTAGCTTCTATTACGTCCCGGACACCCTTAATGACGGATTTAGGGGTAATGTTATGCTGTTTGTTGTACCTGTCCTGAATTTCCCTTCTCCTGTTTGTTTCCTTGATTGCCCTTTCCATGGAGCCGGTTATTTTGTCGGCATACATGACAACTCTTCCGTCAATATTCCGGGCTGCCCTTCCCACTGTCTGGATGAGAGAAGTCTCCGAGCGGAGGAAGCCTTCCTTGTCAGCATCAAGTATTGCCACCAAGGATACTTCAGGCAAATCCAGCCCTTCCCTCAAAAGATTTATTCCCACAAGGACATCAAATTCGCCAATACGGAGGTCCCTTATTATTTCCATCCTTTCTAAGGTATCCACGTCGGAATGGAGATACCTTACCTTAATTCCGGTACTCTTTAAGTAAGCAGTCAAGTCTTCAGCCATTTTCTTGGTAAGTGTCGTAACCAAAACCCTTTGATTCTTATCGGTCGATTTCTTGATTTCACTAATAAGATCGTCTATTTGGTTCTCCACCGGCCTTACATATATGGGGGGGTCTATGAGCCCCGTAGGGCGGATAATCTGCTCTGCAACATTTTGAGAATGGTCTGCTTCATAGGGGCCCGGAGTTGCGCTCGTAAAAATAACCTGGTTGATGAGACCCTCAAATTCATCGAACCTCAGAGGCCTGTTATCAAGAGCCGAGGGCAGCCTGAACCCGTATTCCACCAAGGTTGTTTTCCTCGCCCTGTCGCCGTTGTACATGCCCCTTATCTGAGGAATTGACATGTGAGACTCATCTATTATCATTAAAAAGTCCTTGGGAAAATAATCAAGCAGGGTATAGGGCCTCGCTCCGGGCTCAAGATTGTTTATATGTCTTGAATAGTTTTCAATCCCGTTACAGTAGCCCATTTCCTGCAGCATTTCAATATCATAGTTGGTTCTTTGCTCTAAGCGCTGCATTTCAAGGAGCTTGTTTTCTCTTTCAAGTTCCTTCAATCTTTCCTCAAGCTCTGCCTTGATACTATCAACAGCCCTGGCCACATTTTCCTCTGTGGTGGCATAGTGGCTTGCAGGAAATATTGAAACATGATTTCTCCTCCCTAAGACCTCGCCTGTTATAGTGTTTATTTCTGTAATTCTGTCGATTTCATCCCCGAAAAACTCCACCCTTATGGCATTTTCGGAAGATGATGCGGGGAAGATTTCAACCGTATCTCCCCTTACCCGGAAGGTTCCTCTGGTGAAAGCTATATCATTTCTTTTATACTGAATTTCTACAAGCTTTCTGATTGTTTCATCCCTGTCCTTAACCATTCCCGGCCTTAAGGATAAAACCAGATTTTCATAATCTATAGGGCTTCCCAGCCCGTAAATGCAGGAAACACTGGCAACAATTATAACATCTCTTCTTTCAAAAAGTGACGCGGTTGCCGAGTGTCTCAATTTATCTATTTCATCATTTATGGATGCATCCTTCTCTATATAGGTATCGCTGCTGGGAACATATGCCTCCGGCTGGTAATAATCATAATAGGACACAAAATATTCAACAGCATTATCGGGAAAGAATTCCTTGAATTCCGAGCAAAGCTGGGCTGCCAATGTTTTGTTGTGGGCTATGACAAGGGTGGGTTTTTGCACTCTTTCAATTATATTGGCCATGGTGAAGGTTTTTCCGGACCCGGTAACTCCAAGAAGGGTTTGATACTTGTAATTCTTCTCCAATCCTTCAACTATTTTTTCTATTGCTTCAGGCTGGTCCCCTGTCGGGACATAGTCAGACTTAATCTTAAATTCACCCATGATTGCTCCTTTTATCAAAACGTATGTTCGCTTCATTATATAACTTTTGATATCTTAAGTCAACAAAAAAACTGCAAGCAAAAAACCTGAGGGCCTCCCTCTTAGGCTCAGGATAACACTCAAGTTTTTAATCTTCCAAGGGAACTAATCTGCTCTTTAGGACCCCTTGGGTTATTTCTATTATGCCGAAGCTTGCCTTGCCGTCCTTTGGGAAGATAGTACTACCCGGATTAAAAAATAATATATTGTCGATCATTTGGTTTTGGGCCTTATGGGTATGGCCGTATACTACGACATCCGCCTTGTTTTTCTTGGCATAAGCCCTGATTTTGGTTAAATCCGTTTTTACATGATGGGTATGGCCGTGGGTAATTAAAAATTTCCTGCCTTCAATTTCCTGCATTATATTTGCTTTAGTACCTAAGATATTATAATTGTAATCACAGTTTCCCGGTACCTTCAAAACTTTTCTCATATTTAATTTTTGGGCAAACCGACCCGCATCATCATATTTATCTCCGCAATGAATCAGAAGGTCAAAGGGTCCTTCCTTTTTAACAGCTTCAATCATTGAATCCAAAATTACATTGTGGCTGTCACTGATTACCAAAATCTTCAAGAGCTTCCTCCAACTTAATTCTTAAATGCTTCAAGGCATTTGACCTGTGACTTATCTTGTTTTTTTCTTCCTCGGACATTTCCGCAAATGATTTGTCATTTCCTTCAGGTACAAACAAGGGGTCATATCCAAAACCTCTGTTACCTCTTTCCTGACTTGCTATATGTCCCTTGCAGATACCTTCTACCGTCATTTTGCTTCCATCTTCAAATACTATGGCAATAACAGTCTTAAAATAAGCGGTTCTCTTTTCCATGGGAACATTTCTTAACTTATTTAAAAGCTTTTTGTTGTTATCCGCATAGGTGGCATCTTCTCCTGCATATCTTGCGGAGTACACACCCGGTTCCCCCTTTATAGCATCTACATATAAACCCGTATCATCGGCTATGACTATCCCCTTTGTGAGTTTATGAAGTTCCTCTGCTTTTTTTAGCGCATTCTCTTCCAAGGTGGATCCATCTTCCTCCACATCAAAGTCTTCATAGCCTAAATCATTTTTGGATACCACCTCAAAAGGCAGGTCCTTTAATATGCCTTTAATTTCCTTTACCTTATGCGCATTTCCGCTTGACAGGATTATTCTTTTCTTCATTCTTATTATATCCTCAATGTATAAATTTAACAATTTTATATGGTTACTTCATCCAATTCTTTTAAACCATATCTGTTTATTATGTTGATAAGCTTGACTGCATACAGAGAGTCCGTTGCATATCCGCATCTCTTAAGCTCCCAGGCTCCCTTGGTGCTGTCATACATGACTTCCCTGAAAGGCGCGTACCTGTCTCTCAGGAGCAATAAGTCCTTATGGTCCTGCCAGCTCTCCTTGACATTGTTGTAGGCTCTGAATTCCGCATCTATTCTGAATGCAACCCCGTTGTATTCCTCCCAGGTGTTGGAGGTTACAGACCCCTTGGTACCTTCACCTTTTATTCCAAAAAGATTGTAGGAAAACTTGCCGTCATACTTGTCTACGGGCACACTTTGGCCCCAGCCTGTTTCCAATATGGCCTGGGCTACCTGCAGGGCTGCAGACATGCCTGTTGTCTTTCTTGTTTCCACGGCTAAACCGGAAACCAGGTCCTGGTATTTGTCTTTTTCAATGACAGGTTTTGCCGAATAGAGAGGTCCTGTATATATGCTGAATCTAACCTCTTCGCTTTTAATTGTTTTACCGCCGTATGACCCTTGAGCTCTTACGGTCCATGGGCCGTCATCGCCTTCTTCGGGTATTATTACTGCCGTGCTTTTCTCCGAGATGACAATCTCCCAGCCTGTCCTTGCATTGGTCAGGATGTATCTGATTGTGTCTAAATCTACATTTGTTTTGATATTCAAGCTAATTGCTTCCGTCAAAACTTGTCCGGGTCCTATTCCCTGCAATAATAGTTTGGGATTACCCGTTACATTGACTGTAACCCTGTCGCTCACATGAGTAATGCCTGCCGTATCCGTTACCTTCACATACAGGTCTTTGCTTCCTGCATCTTCCGGTCCGGGGAACCAAGTGTATGAGCCGTAGGCTGCTTTGTGGAGGAGGGTTTCATTGCCGGTCGCCCTGTCTACGAGATAATATTCCGTATCGGTCACATTGAAGTTTCTTTGAGCCAGCAAGGTTACACTGCCGTCAATGGCTTGTCCCTGTTTAACTCCTCCTAAATACAAGTATCTGTCAACATCAATTCCAATGTTTACATATTGGCCGTAGTATGGATTGCCCTGAGTGTCATATGCAATGACCCTCACGGACATATTGCCGTTATCTTCCATTACGGGAATCATGGTGAACGGCTTCTCAGGGTCAACTTCTGGAGAAATGTAATATGCCCCGTTATCCGGATTTATCATTTCATACTTTACATATGCAGCAGAAAAATTCAATTCAGTGGTCAAGGGTACCGAATGAGCCGTAATCAACTGGCCTTCCACTATTCCGTTAAGTTTTATCCGGGGCTGTATTCTCACCGTAACCGGTATGGAATCCCCCGCTAAGAAATTGCCTCTTGCGTCATAAAATGCTGCCACAAGAATTTTCCGCCCGTTGTCTTCCATGGCAGGAACCCATTCATGAGCTTGAGCCGGGTCTCCTGCAGCAATAACAAATCCTTTTGCGGTATCCCTGTCCAAGAGGAGGTATTTAATTTCTTTTGTACCCTTGGGAACCCCCTGCAATGTTTCCGTGTAGAGCCGGCTTGTCCCGGTGATGGTTTGTCCGGCTTTTACCGATGATATTTCCACATCAAAAAATTTAGTGAACTCCGAACTTTCCGACGAATCCACATATACCGCCCTTTCCTCGCTATCCCATTCTATCCCCACGCCCAGGGCATTGCTTATTAAACGTAAGGGAACAAAGGTACGGTCTTCGCTTATCTCGGGAGCTACATCCATAAGAGCATAAGTTGTTTCATTGTCAAGAGTGTACTCAACCAGGTAACTGTCTATCCTGAGTACCAAATGCATATCTTCCTTTGATATGCGGACTTCCCTTTTTTCACCGTCCCATTCCACAAGAGAATCCAGTTCTTCACTGATTACCCTTATGGGGACCAAGGTCCTGTCATTCTTTATATAAGGATCCACATCGGATTTTATTCTTTTGCCGTCTATTACTATTTTAATGTTATTTTCGGCATATGCATCCGGTGCAGAGTATTGAACCAAAGAAATCATTAACAATAATGAAATAAGGATTGGCCATTTTAAAAATTTTATTCGCATCATCCACCTCTTTATTTCTTTTTTTACATTATACCATGAATACCGACATAATAAACATTAACATTAGGTTACAATTTACCCCGCCAAACTCATTTGCCTATGAGGTCACTTCCAAAAGGGAAACCCCTACCCACAGCTTTAAAACATCCGACAGCACAAGCTTCTTGACGGTTAATTGATACTCTGCCTCATCAAACCTCAATATTCTTTTGTCTATAACCTGTACCAGTATATCGGCATCCAAATTCTTGACTTCCTTGCCTAAGGATGACGCATATTTTTCTTTTATGGCTTTTTCGATTTCAATGTTGTCTATAAGGTCTGCCTGTTCATCGCTTAAATCATTAAATTCCAGGATTACGAATACATCCTTCAAAACAATGCTCGCATTGTTGATTGACTTTTCCAACTTATCCAATTTTTCATTTTTATCTTGGATGGTATGCTCCAAATATGCTATCTTTTCGTGAAATTCGTCGATTTTATGACTGACTAAGATGCTTATGCCCAAGGAACCCGCCAGTGCACCCCAAAGCAAGCCGCTTATAAAGCAAACAAAATATTTATACCCCTTAGAAGCTTTAAAATCTTTTCTTTTCATCATTTCCCCCATATACCGCCGCACCTTTGAAGGAGTCTGACGAATTCGTAGCCTGCATTTGCGCCGGTTAATGAAATCAGAATAAAAAAGGCCTGCCTTATCAGTGTTCGAATCTCACCCTCAAACAGTCCCTTTTCAATTACGGCAAAGGACGAAAAGGTACCCCCTAAGGAGGCTGCGATTGCCCATATCTTTATCGAGGCTGCCACATCAGTCATAACCTTCAAGGGAGGCTTGTCGGTTATGAGGGCTCCCAGTCCCGAAAACAAACTGGCTCCAATAACCACCCCGAATGCAATTAAAAAGTTTTGAATAAAATTAGAATAAAAAGAAGACATTTTATCACCATACCTTCATAATAAAGTATGAATGAAAAATGTCTTTATGATTCTTTATGATATTTGTTTATTCTTATCCTATTCCTGTTCCTTAATCAAACCTAACCTGTATGCATCCAGGAGCATTTCCAAATCTTTAATCTTAGCCTTCATTACTATACCTTCATCGGTATCCTTGACTCTTTTTCTTTCCACTTCCTTTTCCAAAACCATGGTAGTCGAATGAATATCCTTTTCTTCTTCTATGGCTTTTTGGGTTGATTCAAAGGGGTCGTGAGATATCAAGAGGAGTCCGTAGGAATTATATATGAGGGTATAGCCTGCAATTCCGGTAGTGCTTTGATATGCTCTTGAAAAGCCTCCGTCTATAACTATTAATTTCCCGTTTGCTTTTATGGGGCTTTCCCCGCTCTTGCTTTTAACCGGCACGTGGCCGTTAATAATGTGAGAGCATTCCGGGTCTAAACCGAATTCCTCGAAAATTCTCCTACACATTTCTTCACTGTCTTCTAACTTAAAATAGTGATTTTTATTTTCCTTGTGTGTTTTCTTATCATCTACGAAATACCTTTCGAAGGTAGTCATCCTGTCTTTGCCGAACAAAGGAGAATCAGGACCGGTCCACAGGTACCAGGTGACATCCATACCGTATTGTTGAGCATCAGGATTGTTTTTGTGAAAATATCCTTCCCTGACTAATATCTCAAGCCTGTCAAAATACTCTTTTCCGCTGTATTCCTTGCCGGTACGGCCGATTTTTACCTTCTTGAAGGTACCGTCTTCATTGACGGGAATACATCCGTGATATAAGAGGTTGGAATTGTATTTGAGATACATGCTTCCCTTGGCCAGCAAAAACCTGATATGTTTCTGTAACTTTTCGCTGTTTAAGAAAGATGATTTCAATTTTTCAATCAGTTCTTCCTCATCCTTATTGAGTGCATAGGGGTTTTTAGGGTCGATGGTCGGGAAGTTGGTATCATTCAAGGGATAAGTTTTGCCGTATAAATCAATGGTCCCTTCTTCATAGTTAATTTTCTCAAGGAGGAGTCGGTCATCCATCTTAAAATAGGGACGCCTTTTAATTATGTGACCTTCCAATTTAAACTGAATGATGGCAATTGCTTTGTGCATCTTGGCAATTAGTCTTAAATCCTTGTCTGAATAAACAATGTCGCTTTCCACCTTAGGTTTAAACTGAACACATTCATCATCGCCGTAATAATCCAATGCAAAGGTTGCTAAAGGAAGGATATTTATGCCGTATCCGTCTTCTATTATGTCTAAATTTGCATATCTTGCGCATATCCTCAATACGGTTGCAATGCAAGCTTCGCTTCCTGCAGCGGCACCCATCCACAAAACATCATGATTTCCCCACTGTATATCCACAGTGTGATAGTTCATAAGAGTATCCATCACCTTGTCGGCACCGGGACCCCTGTCAAAAATATCACCTACTATATGGAGTCTGTCTATGACCAATCTTTGTATGAGCTTTGCCATAGCTATGATGAATTCATCCGCCCTGCCTGTTCTTATGATAGTGTTTATTATTTCGCTGTAGTATTCTTCCTTATCCTCTTCGGGTCCCTTGTGCATAAGTTCATCGATTATGTAGGCAAATTCTTCCGGAAGGGCTTTTCTTACCTTCATACGGGTATATTTGAAGGCTGCCTTTCTGCATATTACCACAAGCCTGAAGATAGTTATCCTGTACCAGTCTTCAATGTCGTCTTCTTGCTTACGGATTATTTCAAGCTTCTGTTCGGGGTAATAAATCAAGGTGGCAAGGCTTTTGATTTCCTTTTCACTCATAATATCCCCGTAAACTTCGGTAATTTTACGCTTTATATTGCCTGAACCGTTTCTCAGTACATGGTTAAATGATTCATATTCACCATGTATATCCGAAAGGAAGTGCTCCGTCCCTTTCGGGAGGTTTAAAATAGCCTGTAAGTTAATAATCTCTGTACATGCGGAAGCAATAGTCGGATATTGTTTGGATAATAGCTTTAAATATCTGAGCTCCTCTTCTAACATACGAATTGCTTCACCATTACATTCAGCCATGATACTTCTCCTTTTAAAATATTTCCACAAGGGATGATATCCTATTAATAGTTTATAATAAAAAACTAATAAATTCCATCTATTTTTGAATTATTATGCCATCCGGGAATTTCTATTTTCATTTTATTGTTTTAACAATATTCCTATATGCGTTTACAAGCACGGCAATATCCGTGCTTATTGCAACGGAATCAAAACCCATTTCAAAATTCTTTGAGGCGCTTTCCGTATCATTTGCAAATATAAAGGTAAATTTGCCTGCCTTTTTGCAAGCTTTCACTATTCTGTCGAGGGCGTTAATAAGGATATCTGAATTAAATTGACCGGGTATGCCTAAGGCTATTGACAAATCATAAGGTCCGACAAAGATTCCGTCGACACCGTCTATAGATGCAATCTCTTCAATATTTTCCAAGCAACCTGATGTTTCACATTGAGGTATTATCATAGTCTCATAATTACATTTATCCGTATATTCATCCAAGTTTTTTGCAAAGTCTTCAAATCCATACCCTGCAGCCCTTCCGTAGAAAAAGCCCCTTTCTCCCACCGGAGCATACTTGCCGTATTTCACAAGGGCCTTAACCTCGTCTACAGTTTTAACATACGGGACAATCAAGCCCTCAGCTCCGATATCCAGCATTCTAAGAACCGCAGCCCTGGAGACTTCTTTTATCCTGGCAAAGGGGGAAAGTTTGCTCAATTTAGCGGCCCTGATAAATTCCATGGCACTTTCTTCACCATAAGGACCATGTTCAGTGTCGATTATTATATAGTCTAATCCGCTGTATCCAAGACCCTCCACCGCATTTGCCGTTCCCAGTTCAAAAAAGGTACCTATGGTCTTTTGACCCTTTAACATTTTTTGTTTCGTGTAATTAATCATAGCATTGCTTCCTTCCTGGTTTTTTGTTGAATTTTATTCAAATTTTCCTTCACGCTCTAATTATAACCTATAATTCAAAGAATTCAAATGATTTGTAGTATTTTTATCAAGACTGCCTCACCTTATATAGGTTTGTAACACGTTTTGAATCATTTCTTGAGACCTTTAGATATGTCTTTAGACTAAAAAGGCACCAACTATTGAAGTTGGTGCCTCTCGTCAAGTGGTTAATTACATATTGCTGACTTTTTCCTGGCTCTGTGCTTCTTTATATTTTAAGCG
>JAAYOE010000006.1 GCA_012520455.1 Tissierellia bacterium | reverse complement strand
GTGAATTCCTTTTGAGACATATTGATAATTCTGCCGTTTCTGTCAAAAAGTATGGCTCTTGAACTTGTGGTTCCCTGATCTAATGCAAGAACATATTTCTTTTCCATAACCTCTCCTCATACCCTTTTTTCAAGAGGAACATTACTCGCACTTCATTGAAGGAATATTCCCCTTCCTTAAAATCAATTATATACTTCTTCCCTCAAAAAAACAATAAAAAGGGGTTTTATCCCCTACATAACATCCTTTGTATAAAGACTCTCATTATTAGACGAGATTCTTCACATGCGTTTAAAATGCCCGGCCAGGCCTTACGACCACCAGTGACGGTCTTTCGGGGTACTTGATGACAGTACCCCCGTCCCCTTGTCATCCCCTTTAATCTTCCACTAATCTCTTTTCTCCCGTAATTTCCTGTATGGGTTTAATATCCTGAGTGACTTCCACAACTCCCAAATATTTGCCTTCTTCGTTTCTGACTGCGAAATATCTGATATAGACAAACTTGTCACCCATCTTAATCCAGAAATCTTCGTGGTCTTTTTTGCCTGACTTAAGGTCTTCCACGATTCCTTCCACTATATGGACGCTTGCCGGCGGGTGGCAGTTAGAAACCTTCCTGCCGATGATGGTCTTGGTCCTTGCAAAAATTCTTTCACTGCTTTGAGAGAAGTATTTTACGGTATCATCGCTTCCCACAAATGTTATGTCTAATGGGAGGGTGTTAAGCATATGTGTCAATTCTTCAATGTTAAATACTCCTGTTGGAAGGATTATGGCTCCCGGCTCCTTAGCTTCTTTCTTATACTCCTCTTTTGCTTCCTTATCGGGTTTCCACACAGGCACAAATTCTATGATATTTCCTATTTCGCTGCTGTCATCGGCAACCCTCTTCCATTCATCCTGGGTCATTTTGTCCAACAGCATGGGAACCATGATGTTTTCTTCCTTGTATATCATTTCATTAATTCTGTTTAACAAATCTTCCAAACCTTTTTTATGGTCCTGGGTAAATACCCCGTAGGATAAATCTGATTTAAGCATTTTCAAATCATCTCTTATTTCATCGTCCACACCCCACATAACCTTTGGAGGAGCGGTTATGCCGTATTTTTCCATGTAGGGGAACAAGAGATTTTCTTTTTTTGCATAATGAATGTCGATGACGGATAAGTCTTCCAAACCTTCAAGAATGCCTTCAAGAGCTTCCCTGCCGGTCTTTTCCATGTAAGGTTTGATTTTTTCCTCCATAATTTTTTCTAATTTCCTGTTTTCAAGAAACAAGACATTTACAGGATGGCCGGGAATTTTTGCCGGGTCTGTTTCTCTGTGAATTTCTTCAATGGACCCCTTAAATACTGCGGCATGAACGTCACAAAGCCTTTGCACTTCTGCAACAGGCAACCCCTCGTTAATTAATGCCTGCTCGGCCTCTGATATCTCCGTGGCCGAAACCCCGTCAAAGGCTTCTTGAAATTTTTGCTTTACCTCATCTACGGACTTGCCTTCGTGGAGTTCCTTGATAACTTCTTTGATAACATTTTTACGATACTCTCTGTTATTAATGTTTTCGCTCATATTCTCTCCCTCTCATTCTTTTATTTCATAACCCCTTTTTATGAATTCATTTTTAATGTCATCAATGTTGAAGCCTTTCATCTTAGCTCCTTTGGGAATTGTCATGTACCTTCCCATGGTGTTGAGCATATTTGGCTTGGTGATTTCTTTGAAGCCTATTTCTTCCATAATCTTTACAATTTCCTCATTATCCTTGCACAGATCATAGACTGTTTTTGTAAAATCAATCGTCGGCATACCAACCTCCTTAAATTTCAGCTTACTATCCTTATACCGCATTTCTTTTGTTTTAAACTTAATTCTTATTATAATGAATTATTCTAAAATAATCCATATTTCATTTGATCATGCGTATTTATTCCACTAAGTCATCCTGAGTGAAACGAAGGGGCT
>JAAYOE010000070.1 GCA_012520455.1 Tissierellia bacterium | reverse complement strand
CGGGCAGACCTTGCCAGGGGCCTCCAATGTTTTGATGAGGACTTTGACATTAAAACCGACAGGAGGGTCTTAGAATCTCTTGACCTTTTCAACCAATATCATAATGCCGCTAACGGCCGCATCAAGATTCGTTTCGGTCCCCATGCGGTTTATACCTGCACTCCCAGGTACCTTGCTGAAACTGCAGACCTTGCCAAAGAGCTTGGTGTGGGAATTCACATTCATTTATCAGAAACCAGAAATGAAAACGAAAATTGCGTAAAAACCTACGGCAAGTCGCCAACACAGCATTTAGCTGATTTGGGTGTGTTTGACTTGCCGGTGATTGCAGCTCACGGGGTTCATTTGTCGGATGAAGATATTTCAATATTAAGCGAGAAAAATGTTTCAATAATACACAATCCGGCAAGCAATCTCAAGTTAGGAAGCGGGGTAATGAGAGCAGTAAAGTTGGTTGAAAGCGGCATCAACGTGGGACTTGGAACCGATGGTGCCTCCAGCAACAATGCGTTGGATATGATGAGAGAGGTATATTTAGCGGCGGTTTTATCCAAGGGGGTATTTGAGGACAGTGTCGGCATCAAGGCTTATGAGGCCTTGAAGATGGCAACGGTAAACGGAGCCAGGGCACTTGGCTTAAGTGATGTCGGCCGGATCAAGGCCGGCATGAAGGCAGACATAACCCTGATTGATCTGGATAAGCCCCATTATTATCCGCTGAATGATGCTATATCAGCCGTGGTTTACTGCGGTAAGGGGTCCGATGTCCATACGGCTATTGTAGATGGTGAGATACTGTATGAAAATGGTGAGTATAAGACAATAGATATAGAAGCCGTAAAAGCCGGCGTAAAACGAATTACAGAGCGTTTATTCATGTAGAATTTAATTAAATCATATAAAAAATTCCGGCAGTAAAAATGCCGGAATTTTTGTAATATCCTATTATCCCGGGGTATTTGCGGCAACCGGCAGAACGTAGCATATATTGTCGCAGCAGGTTACGCTAATGCCGCCATTGATATAATCCAATATTAAAAGATTGTTTTTAACATCTAATACTGTGCCGGCTGTGCCGAAATAAGTGGGACATTTAAATTTAACAAAAATTAGTCTTCCCCTGTAATCACACAAGGTTTTACAAATATTGCAATCTTCTCTATGTTTACTCATGCGCCTTCTCCTCCTCCTGCAAGTTATCTTGCACAGATTTCAACAGGTTACGCCTTTGCTCCACCATTGTTGCAACATCGATAATGTTCTTGGGTTTTTCGACTTCGGCTGCTACTTGCGGACCATTTGCGGGAGGGAACAAATATACTTCAAAAATATTGTCACAGCAAGTGGTAAATATAACTTCACCGTTAATCGGTGAATCAAACAGTTTTATAACGTTATCTTCAAATGAGCACCTTGTGATATATCCGTCCCTATAAATGTGATCATTGCTATCACAATTGCACACTACGCCTATCCTTAAAAATTGTCCAATAAAGTTTTTTAAAAAATGGCAAAATGGACAGTCCATGAATTAATTTTCACCCTTTTCATAAATATCAGCTGATAGTACAAACTATCAACTACTGTATTATATGTCCATCTTTTTATTTTGTTAATTATGCGGATGATATTTTAATATTTTTATGGTAAAATGTTCTTGTTAATTTATAGTGCCTGGCACCGGGCATAAAATAATTGGAGCCGGGTATTCGAAGGGAAACTAATTTAACAGAGTATGAGAAAGGCGAACTCTTATGGATCAGGTAAAAAATATAAGCTCTATTAATAGAATAATAAAAGAACTGCCAAATGATGTGGTGATAGGTGAGTTTGCAGGCAGGGACAGTGTGGCAGCAATTATTAAGGCTTTAGAAGATGAATCAATCAACAGGATACTTCCTGTTGCATCATTTTCCCCGACGGAATATGGAGATTTCAAAAGCTTGGAATCAAATTACAGTATGATGGTCGACAGGATAAGGGACCTTTACGGCAGCAAGAAGGTTATTTTCCCTCTGATATACCATAGCAATTTTGACTTATGGAGTGTAATAAACGGAAGGTTTGTAGACAAGATCATAAGAAAATTCGGCTTTTATTCCCCCTGCATAGGCTGCCATGCTTATTTGCATTTGATCAGGGCAGTTATAGCAGCAAAGTTAGGGAAAAAGGTTATTTGCGGCGAGCGTGAAAGCCATGACGGAAGGGTTAAAATAAATCAATTGCCGGATTCCATAGATACCTATATTAAGATTGCCCGGCATTTTGATGTTGGATTATTGACTCCCTTAAGGCATATGGAGGACGGGACAGAAGTTGAAGACCTCATAGGCTGGAATTGGGAGGAAGGCAAGGACCATCAATCCTGCTCTTTCAGCGGCAATTATTCCGACATTAAGGGAAATGTTACATATGATGAAAACAAAATAAAGGCTTATTTGGATAATTACATATATCCTGTCTGTATAATATTAGGAGAATTGATTATTCAAAACGAAAATGCAACAAAGAAAGAGATGATGAATAAGCTGTCAAGTTTGACCTGGTGATGGGGGTGCCGGCGATAACTCATCGGCGACCGGCACCCTTAGGGAACTTATTTGAAGCTTTCTACTATAATTATGCTGGTTAATTCTGTTACGAATTCTAATTTTTTTGTTTCTTCCAAGGCGGCATCGATATTTTTTCTTTCGGCTTCATGGGTGATGAAAACCAAGGGGACGGTATTGTCGCCGTTTTTTTGTCTTTGAACTACGGAAGCTAAGCTGACGTTGTATTTCCCGAATATGCTTGCGATGCTTCCGAGTACACCCGGCTTATCGATAACTTCCATGTTGATGTAGTACTGCTTGTAACCTTTGTTTGAAACCGCAAGATTATTTTCTCTTTTATTCCCGGCTTGTCTGTTTTCAGCAATCTCGTCAGCTGAAGAGCTGACATTTTTTACAATATAAATTATATCCTCCAAAACGGCGCTTCCCGTAGGGAGGGAGCCTGCTCCCTTGCCGTAAAAGAGCAGTTCACCGACTGCATTCCCTTTCAAATAAACGGCATTATACTCATTCTTAACTGTTGACAAGGGATGGGAGGCAGGAATAAATGCAGGATGGACACTCAATTCAATTTCATTTCCTTTTTTGATTCCTGCTGCCAAGAGTTTTATATTGTAACCTAATTCCTTGGCATATACAATATCTTCCCTGGATATTTTGATTATCCCTTCCTTTGGTATATCATTTACATGAATTTTCTGTCCGAAGGCCAAGCCGGACAGGATGGACAGCTTGTATGCCGCATCATCGCCGCCCACGTCCGAAGAAGGGTCGGCTTCTGCAAAGCCCAGCCTTTGTGCCTCTTTTACGGCTTGGTCGTAATCCAGTCCGTTTTCGGTCATTTGTGTGAGGATAAAATTTGTGGTTCCGTTCAGAATTCCGAAAACAGATTCAAATTCATTGGTTGAAAGATTTTCTCTTATAGTATTTAGTATCGGAATTCCTCCGCCCACGCTTGCTTCATACATGAGCTTTACATTGTTTTTATCGGCTAAAAGCTCCAGTTCCTCTCCGTGTTTTGCAATTAGGGCTTTGTTTGCGGTTACCACGTGTTTTTTGTTATTAAGAGCAGCTTTTATATATTCGTAAGCAGGATTTATTCCACCTATTAATTCCACGATAATATCCGTATCGCTGTTTATCACTTCATATGCATCTTGTGTGTATACTTCCTGGGGCAAGCTCACATTTCTCTTTTTGCCAAGGTTTTTTACAAGAACCTTGGTGACGGTTAAGTCTCTCTTTATGGCAGCATCTACTTTGTTTTTATTGAAGTCCATGATATTAACAAGACCTGATGCCACCGTCCCCATGCCTAATATTCCTAACTTTACCGGCTTTAATTCTTTCATATCTTCCTCCTGGTGTTCATAAAATAAATACACATGTCTTTAAAATAAATACCATACTAATATAGCACATGTTCTTATTTAATTCAAGAGGAAATTTTACGATTCATATAAATGAAAAAAGGAAAGGTCTCCGATAGGAGGGAACTTCCCTAAATGATGAAATGAATGTTAATTGTATCATCCTGAGCTTATGCGAAGGATCTAATGAAACTCTTTGGGGTGTAGCCCTCAGAATCATCACGTGTTATCCACAACACGATAAACGCATACGCTTTGTCATCCTGAGCGTATGCGAAGGATCTCATGAAATTCTTCGAGCTAAAGCTCTCAGAATGACAGTTTGTGAATATTCATAGCAATGACACCTACTTGTATTCAATGTCACTGAACTGTATACATAACAATGATACATAGTAGGATTCATAGAAGCCACTATTTCTCATTATAGATATAGGCTGCAAATACTGCTGTGATTGGAATTGCAAATAGTATTCCCATGCTGCCTATCACTGCCTGAATTATTTCAAATACAATCATCTCTAAATTAAATAACAAGAGGAGGTCCTTGTAATTGACCATCAAAAGCAAAACTACGGATAAGGAGCTACCTATATAAGCCAAGACCAGGGTATTGGTCATTGTTCCAATCGCATCCTGGCCTATGTTGATCCCGGATTTAAGCATGGATTTAAAACTTCTATCGGACATGTTTTCAGCCAATTCATGCATTGGGGAGGCTATTGACATGGATACGTCCATTACCGCACCCAATGAGCCGATTACTATTCCTGCCCACAAGATTGCTTTTAAATCAATGGGTGTCTCGGTGCCAATCATAAGAAGAAAGATAGAGTCATCATCTATTAAGCCGGTTAGGTGCATCATTTCACTGGTTATGAATGCCAAGAGTCCCGCAATCAACAATCCGCCCAAATTTCCTACTATTGCGCACAGGGTCTTTTTATTGGCTCCGTTAAGAAGAAGCAGGGTCATGAAGATGATGAAAATACTTACGCTGATTGAAGACAGGTAAATGTTCCTTCCTTTCAAAATTGAAGGAATAAATACCATGAATATGGCAAGACATGTAAATATCAGGGAAATTACAGTATTGAATCCTTTTTTCCTTTCAAACAAAACCATGAGAGCAATAAATCCTACGACCAGGCCGCTTAGGATTCCACTCCTGTCGTACTCCAAAAATACCCATTCCTCTCCTTCACCGACCCTGGAAATGAGAGAAGATATAATAATTTTATCCCCGGTTTCGATAATCTTGGGATTGACAGTAACAATATTGTCTATATACTGATAAGCTTCAACTATCTTTCCCTTATACTCGTCATTGGTTATTTCGGCTTTGAACCTGATAATTGTAGTTGAGTACTCATCTGCAAAATCTGATTCTTCACGGATAGTTTCTTCTAAGCTTATAACACGGGCCCGGTATGATTTATTGTATTCTTGTTCAATTAGGTCAGGTTTATTAATTCTATAACCAAGGACGATGAATAATACAGAAATCAATACTGTCAAAATATATATAACATTTTTATGTAATTTTACTTTCATAGCTGCTTCCTCAATTAGTTTTATTGTATGGGTTAGTATACCATAAAGCATGTCCGGCAACAAGAAAATTGCAAATAAATAGCACCCGAACTTCTTTTTAATTCAAAGCTGGGTGCTATTTATTTTGGTTTTCTTTTTCGTATCCTGTTGGAATCACCTCATTTGTCAACCATCTATATAATCAACATTCCTAATCTTACTCCCGCTTTCATTCCTAGATAAGCTTTTACTGCACTTTGAGACATTCCTATAGAATTCTCTTCAAACAATTTGGTTGCAGCGATCATATAATTACTTGCAGAATTTTGTAAGAATTAGTCTTGTTGTATAAATATTATACCCTGATTATAGATGTTTAAACACTAAATTTATTATATATTATGCTGAAAATTATTTTTTGTGATTACTTGAGGTAAAATGTTGACATAAAAGAATATTGACACATTTCGTCGAAACTGCTATATTAAAAGAAAAGGTTTTCAAGAAAGGAGCGGTATTATGGGAAAGTTTGTTGTTAAGGAAGTAAAAACCGGTATAAAATTCGATTTAAAGGCTACAAACGGACAAATAATAGCTAATTCTGAAGTATATAAGTCCAAGGCGTCATGTATGAAGGGCATAAACAGTGTTATAAATAATGCACCTATTGCCAATGTTGAAGACCAAACAGTTGAAAATTACAAAGTTGAAAAGAATCCTAAGTTTGAAATCTACAAAGATAAGGCAGGAGAATTCAGATTCCGCCTGAAAGCCAAAAACGGAGCAATAATTGCCGTATCTGAAGGTTATAAAACAATGGAAAACTGTAAAAACGGGGTGGAAAGCGTTCGTAAGAATGCTGCAAATGCAACAATAGAATAGACATACATAGATTATG
>JAAYOE010000069.1 GCA_012520455.1 Tissierellia bacterium | reverse complement strand
GTGGCTTTACCTCCCCTTATGTGTCTTTCAGACTTATTTTTAAGCAAGACTTTTTTGACTTCATTTGCAGCTGGAGGGTTCAGTTTGGGAAGACGCTCTGTTACATCCTTATGAACTGTGCTTTTGCTGACACCGAATTTTTTAGCCGTCTGTCTTACGGTGGATTGAGTACTTATAATGTATTCCGCAATCTCCATGGCCCTGCGTTCTATGTAATCTTTCATTTTTAACCCCCTTTGGCATTATACCGTCTTATTTACATTTTTATGCGTTCCTTTGTCCCATTAGAACCTTATTTTGCTATTCAATGGTAATATAGTCCAAAGGATTTACCTGCTGGCCGTCAACAATCACTTCAAAGTGCAGATGGGCGCTGTCTGTGGCCTCAATACTGACCG
Organism: Tissierellia bacterium; assembly: GCA_012520455.1. Lineage (GTDB taxonomy): Bacteria > Bacillota > Clostridia > Tissierellales > Sedimentibacteraceae > Sedimentibacter. The sequence goes on along the minus strand of JAAYOE010000069.1, from coordinate 6,550 downwards.
TTCTTCCCAGATTTCCAATAACCTGACCCTGCTCTACCGTATCCCCTACTTTGACATTTGCCGACACTAAATTACTGTACAAGGTTTTTACATTGTTTCCGTGGTCAATAATAATTTCCGTTGCTGTAATCTCCGAATTGTTTACAGCTTCTACCTTCCCTGCTAAAGCGGATTCAATCAATAGGGTATCCTTAGGTTTTATATCAATTCCCTTATGTACCCTCCATTCACCAATTGCCTCATAGTATACCAAGTCATCAATGGTATATTCCCTTATTACCTCCCCGGATAAGGGTGCAGACATAGACTTTAAATCTGTTTCTTGAGTTTTAACCCCGTCATCATCATCTTCGTCATCATCTTCTGCATTTTGAAAATCATCAATGATGCCTTGTACATATTCTTCATAAGGATCTTCATGGACCATGATATCGCCGTCCGGTGTTTCTTCTGCCAAATCGCCCTGGCCCTTATCGGGTCTCGCAGAATACCTCCATACTACCGCCGTTGCTAAAAGCATTATGCACAAGGCAATTATTAAGAAGCTTGTATCCTTATTTCTAAATTTAATAAAGAATTCTTTTATTTTAGATTTTGCTCTTGCAAATCTGTTGTTTTTCATGTAACCCCTCCTATTTAATGCTTCTTTATTATTTGAAGATAGTGTGTCCCATTTTTTAAATTTAATACAAATTTGTTCTAAATATTTCTATATTTCATAGAATATTTAAAGAAACTTATGATAAAGGGGTTGATTTTTTATGTTAAACCGTCTGATTTATGCTTTTGTTGTGTTTGCCATGCTCTTGACCATTCCAAATATATCCTTGAATTTCTTTGAGAAAAAGATTAATTTCACCGGTGAAGCCATAGTCAAGGACAAGGATTCGAAGAATCCGGACATCAAAGCTGAAGAAAAACAGGCAAGGGACACTTATGAGTCTGAATTAATCAAGGTTTACAACAACAAAACAAATGATGTGATGGTTATTGATTTTGAAGAATACTTAAAGGGAGTGGTTGCTTCGGAAATGCCTGTTGAATTTGACATTGAAGCTCTCAAGGCTCAGGCAGTTGCAGCAAGAACCTATTTATTGTACCGGTTAAAGAAATATCCCGAGGGGCAGGAGGAACATCCGAAAGCACCTGTCTGCACCGGGGTTCATTGCCAGGCATGGCATTCAAAGGATGAATTAATCGCTTCCCATTACCAGGGATGGTATGATGAAAACTGGGATAAAATTGAAAGTGCTGTTGAATCAACCAGGGGACAGATTTTAACCTATGAGGGAAAAATAATTGAGCCCTTGTATCATTCCACCAGCGGGGGAAGGACAGAAAATTCCGAGGACGTGTTTTCTTTGGCAGTTCCTTATTTAAGAAGCGTTGAGAGCCCTTATGAAGGGGACTCCCCGAAATTAAACGGCTCGGTGAAGGTGTCTACAAGTGAATTCATTGAGAAAATCGAATCGGTTTACGGGGATATGGACATAAGAGAAGATAATTTAGAAGAAAAAATCCTGCTTGGTGAAGTCAGCGAAGGGGGCAGAATCAAAACAATAATAATAGACAATAAGGAGATTTCGGGCCGTGAAATAAGGTCCTTATTCAATTTGAACTCAACGAATTTCAGCTTTATACAATCGGGTAACGAAATTGAAATCTTAACTACCGGATATGGCCACGGAGTCGGCATGAGCCAATGGGGTGCTGAAGGTATGGCCAGGGAAGGGTGCAATTATCAGGAAATTTTGAAGCACTATTATACGGGGGTTGAAATTGTAAAAATGAAATAAATGAATGTGCTTTGTCATCTTAAGTAAAACGAAGGACCCTATGAAATTCGAAAGGATGAGATTCTTCACTGCGTTCAGAATGACACCCTGCGGGTTATTCATTGCACACCCGGCGGGTTATCATAGGAATGACACTTACATATAATGATAAAAATTATTTGCCTTGAAGTTCCAAATTATATATACAAGCCATGGTTTTTGTGATATCATTGTAGGGTAAAATTCAATGAAAGGAAAGTACAATGATATTTATAGACGATACAGCTTATAAGGAGTTTAAAGAGCTCTTGGATAATGCCAACGTAGACTCCTACAATGTGAGAATAGCTATTGACCGGGTGGGGTGCAGCGGACCGATCTTCGGCGTATTTATTGATGAAGCCGATGAAAATGATGAGGTTGAAGTTATTAAAGATATTACCTTCATATCCGAAAAATCAATAATCAAGGAATACGGCGGATTCATATTTGTGTCCAGTGAGGAAAATAACGGCATGGGCCTAGGAATGAAGCCTGTTGTTAGTCCGTCTTCCGGATGCGGCAGCTGCAGCGGATGCCATTAAAATAAATGAAATTCTTCGGGCTAAGCTAAAGCTCTCAGAATGACACGATATGAGATACTCATTGCTGTAACATTAGAGAAACTGCAAAATAAAAAGGATTTATGTTTGTGCATAAATCCTTAATTTTTTTGTGTTATTCTGCTACATATGGGAGCAAGGCAATTGATCTTGCTCTTTTAATAGCTCTTGTCACCATTCTTTGGTGCTTGGCGCAAGCGCCGGTAATTCTTCTCGGTAAAATCTTGCCTCTTTCAGTTGTGTATTTCTTTAACTTACCAAGGTCTTTGTAATCTATATGTGTTGCCTTTTCCTGACAGAATTGGCATACCTTTTTACGGGGTCTTTTTCTCTGGCTGTATCTTTCATTTTTGTCAGCCGCATCTTTTCCGCCTTGTCTGGAACTCATTCTTCTCCTCCTTCCGCTATTGTTTATTAAAATGGAATATCTTCGTCATCTACGGGTTCAAACAAATCATTGTCTTCATCGGGGAAGTCATTGAAAAAACTGCTATCCGGCTGTACTGCATTTCCCTGATTCATTGAAGACTGGTCTCTTGAGCCGATAAATTCCACTCTGTCTGCTATGACATCCGTAGTATATCTTTTTTCTCCCGTTTGTGTAGTATAACTTCCTGTCTGTATCCTGCCTTGAATAGCGCACTGTCTGCCTTTTGCAAGATAATTAGCGCATAATTCAGCAGTTTTTCCAAATACGGTTATATTTATGAAATCTGCTGTCTGTTTTCCCTGACTAATTGCTTCCTGTTTCTTTTCTCTTGACATTTCTCTATCAACTGCCAATGCGAATTTTGCAACAGCCATACCGGTAGTCGGTATGAATCTCAGGTCGGGATCTCTTGTCAGTCTTCCTATTAACACAACATTATTCATCATACTACCCCTTTTATTATTCTTCTTCCTGAACCGTAATCATATGTCTGATAAAATTGTCGCTTATCTTACAAATTCTGTCTACTTCATCAACAGCATCTGCACCTGCGGTAAATTCAATAAAAACATAATAACCTTCTCTTTTTTTATCGATTTCATAAGCAAGTCTTCTCAGTCCCCACTCATTAACCTTTTCAACTGTTCCCTGCCGCTCGGTTATTATGTTTTGAATTTTTTCAATTTCTGCCTTCCTTACATCTTCCTCCAAATTGGACAGTAAGATAAAAGCACCTTCATATTTTTTCATTTGTTCACCTCCTTCGGACTTTCGGCCCTTGTTCCCCAAGGGCAGGATAGCTTATACATTATAGCACCGTGAAAAACATAGTTCAAGTATTATTTTATTAAATATTCAGCGGTTTTTTGGCAATAAGCGCATTTTTCTTCTTTATTTGCTTTATTTAATTGGGGAGCAGCTTCCATGCAATTCACATAATCGTCAATCGCCCGGTCCACATGCTCCATGCATGCAAGTATTTCATACTTTTCACTCATGGCTCACCTATATTTCATATACCTTGCTTGCCCGGTCCCTATATGTTAAATCAAGGCAAACTCCGGGATTTACATCAATAGAATTCTCCACCAATATGGATTCCACAGTTTTGTAGGCTAGTTCCGGAAAGTTGTTTTCCCTGCTTAAGTGGCCGAGCAAAACTATTTCCGTCCCCTTTCTAATAACCTCTGCTATTAAGCGGCCTGCCGCCTCATTGGACATGTGGCCGTATTCGCCCAGCACCCTTCTTTTGAGAGGCCAGGGATAAGGTCCTATGATTACCATGTCTTCATCATGGTTGGATTCTACCAGCAATAAATCCGAATCCGCAATGCTGGTTATAATTGTTCCGTTAGCCCGTCCTGTATCAGTGACCAGGCTTATTTTTTTATTTTTGTAGAATATGTTGAATCCTACAGGATGGGCAGCGTCATGGGATATGTCAAACGGTTTTATTGTTAAATCTCCAATCTGTGTACAATCATCCAGGATCTTTATATTGTGAGATTTAATGTTTCCAATGCAGGGGCTCATGGCTTCCCATGTTTTTTCGTTGGCATAGATGGGAATGTTTAAACGCCTCGACATTATGCCTGCCCCTTGAATATGGTCAACATGTTCATGTGTTATGAATATGGCATCTATTTTGTTGGGGTCTTCGCCGATATTTGCAATTTCCCCTTGTATTCTTTTACCGCTCAAGCCCGCATCGACAATAATAGTTGCGTTTTGCGACTTAATGTATTGGCAGTTTCCGCTGCTTCCGCTGTATAATGAACAAAATTTAAGCTTCATCCGTCCTCCCCGTTACATGAACATCTAATCAGTCAACTCATACTATCATGTTTTATAAGTTCTAACAAGATGCAATTTGCATATTATTAATAATGTACAGGGGACACCTGTCAGGCAAAAAATCCCGGAACCCTTGTTTTGAGGTAATTATGATCATTAAAATAAAATTGAAATCATTATTGATTATCCTTGCTCTTATACTTTTTATAGGGGCAGTTTATACATTGATAAACCGTGCCCAATCTGTTTCTGCAGACGAAAAAAAAGATTTTATCAAGTGGGTTGATTTCAGGGTTTCCTATGAAGCCATGGACAAAGCCTTAAGGGCTGATATAAACAGCATCGACGAAGAAGTTAAATTGGATTGGATTGAAATATTAGCCTATCTGGGAACACGGTACGGGGGTGATTTTTTTTCAAGATATAAGGCCAAGGACATGGACAATTTGATAAGCAGGCTAAAAAACGGTGAAAGCATCGAAAGCATGACCAAAGACCTGAAGCATTACGATTACTACTATGAGGCATACAAGGCTGTCTTAGAAGGATTTGCAGGCCCCTTTGAAATTCAGGTGAAGGATGAAGAGACAGGAGATTTGGTCTGGGTTAAAAAATACGGCTTAAAAGCATTTTCACCCATTGCGGCAGGATATTATTACGGACACTTTGATGATTTTGGAAACTCCCGCAACTATGGCTTCAGAAGGGTTCATTTGGGCAATGACTTAATCGGCTCTATAGGAACTCCGATTATTGCCGTTGAGTCCGGCAGGGTTGAGGCCTTGGGCTGGAACCAATACGGGGGATGGCGAATCGGGATAAGGAGCCTGGACAACAAAAGATATTACTATTATGCCCACCTGCGCAAAGACCACCCTTATGTGAAAACCCTCAAGGAAGGAGATATTGTATTGGCAGGAGATGTCATCGGATATTTGGGGATGACCGGGTATTCAAGAAAGGAAAATGTCAATAATATAAGGACTCCCCACCTTCATTTTGGAATGCAGCTGATATTTGATGAATCTCAAAAGGAAGCCTTGGCGGAAATATGGATTGATGTTTACAGGATTGTGAAGCTCCTTAACAGAAACAGGTCCCAGGTGGCATATAACAAGGAAACAAAGGAATTTGAAAGGATTTATGACATAAGGTTTCACAATATTGAAAGAAGTAAGCAGGAATAGAATAATTTGTCATCCTGAGCGAAGCGAAGGATCTCATGGGATTCTTCACTGCGTTCAGAATGACAGTTTGTGAGTTATTCATAACAATGACAGTCGTGATTTTTTGTGTTTTATGACACAAATTTTTTTATTAGGTTAGACATGATGACAGCTGTTTCTGCTCTGGTTAAGTATTCATCAGGACAAAATGCTTTTATGCTTTTACCGGATACTATGCCGTTTAAATAGGCTTTTTTAACTGCTGAAATTTCTTCTTCTCTAAGCCCTTCTAAGTCTGAAAATATGAGTTTTATATCTATCCGGTCATATTCATCGCTGCTTGCCAGGATATCTTCAATCAGCACGGCGGCTTTCTTTCGCTCTATTATTTCCAAAGGGTCAATATCTTTCAACAATCCCCTCTCATATATATCCTTCATATAATCCAAAGCCCATGAATGTGCCCTTGTAAAATCATAAAATAAAATTCTTTTCCCTGTCTGCATTTTGCTTTGCCGGTTGGTATTTTCCGTATAATTCAAGGTCCTGCTTAAAAATATACAAAATTCTTCAAATGTGACCGGCTTATCGGGATTAAATAAAGCTGCCTTGCTCACTATCCCCTTGCCGTACATATCCATTATGGTTTTTCTTGCCCAGTGAAAGGGTATATCCTCATATATATACTTACCGTATTGTGTATCTCCGGTCCTGAGAAGCCAATTCCTTTCTATCCAGCCTTCTTTCGTACCATCTACGCAGACCTTATACCAATAAAACCCC
>JAAYOE010000068.1 GCA_012520455.1 Tissierellia bacterium | reverse complement strand
AAAGTATTACCTTGATTTGCTTGAAAGATTGGAAAAGAAGTATCTATAGTTACACAGATTTATACAATTTAAGTGTCATTGCTATAAATAACCCGCAGGGTGTCATTGCTATGAATAACTCAGAAACTGTCATTTTGAGAGCTTTAGCTCGAAGAATCTCATGAGATCCTTCGCATGCGCTCAGGATGACTTTTTTATTGAATAATCTCGCCTTAGCTGATATGATTGATTTGTATTAAGTATAAGAGGAGGTCTACATGGAAAAATGTTCTTGCGGATGCCACGATTGCAGCCATGGATACTGTATTGATAATGTTCCTATATTCGCGGACTTGCCCTTTGAAGTAAAAGAAGGCATCATGGAATCATCCGACCATAAGACTTATGAAAAAGGCGATATAATATTCAGCCCGGGAGACCGTTTTGACTACCTGTTTGTCGTTAATAAGGGGAGGGTTAAACTGTCCAAGATTTCTGCCATGGGCAGGGAACAGATTCTAAAAATCCTTGAAGTCGGAGATTTTGCAGGTGAATTAGCCCTTTTTAAGGATGCAGAACTGACTAATTTCGCTGAAGCCATGGAAAAAACCGAAATCTGCATAATAAAAAAGGAAAAGGTTCATGAAATCATCATGCAAAGGCCGGAAATTGCACTGAAATTTTTGGCAAAATACACCGAAAGAATCCAACAGTCAGAAGAACTCATAGAGCAGATAGGCCTCAGGGAAGTTGAGCAAAGGATAGCAAATTACTTGGTAGCGGAAATCCAAAAGAACAATATCAAAAGTAAAAACAAGGAATATGTAATAAACCTTCCCGTAACCAAGAGTGTTTTATCCTCCATGCTTGGGACAAGCAAGGAAACCCTCAGCCGCAAACTCTCCCTTTTACAGGATCAAGGCCTTATAAGGCTTGAGGGACAAAGGAAAATCATAATTACAGATTTGGAAGGGTTAAGAGATATACAATAAAAATCGGGTACATACCTCTTTATAGAGATATGTCCCCATACTTTGTCATACTAAACTTCTTCCGTATTCCCTGCATCTTTCCAGAGCTTCTTCATCCGGATTCCAAAGCTCCCTTATACCCTCGTTAACAACATCGAACTTGGCGTCCTTCAGCTGCTGGGTAATTATTTTTACGGCTTCGCCGCTCCAGCCGTAGCTTCCGAAGGCTGCGGCTTTTTTATTTGTAAATTTCAACCCCTTCATCATTTCCAATATTCCCGCAACTGCCGTCAGGATACCGTTATTGATTGTGGATGAACCTACAAGGACCATTTTTGACTTGAAGATTTCGGTAATTATGTCGTTCTTATCTCTTTTTGCGCAGTTGAAGAGTTTAATGTCAACATCCTTGTCCTTAGATTTTATTCCTTCCGCTATTGCTTCAGCTATTCTTCTTGTTCCGTTCCACATGGTGTCATAAACAATTGTGATTTGGTTTTCCTGATAACTGTTTGCCCACTCCATATATTGGTTAACTATCTGAAGAGGATCTTCCCTCCAAATTATTCCGTGGCTGGGGCAAATCATTTCTATGGGTATGTTCAATGCAACTACTTCTTCGATTTTGCCTATGACAAATTTACTGAAAGGAGTCAAGATGTTGGCATAGTATTTTAATGCTTCGTTATATAGTTCTTCCCTATCAACCTTGTCATTGTACATTAATTCTGAAGCATAATGCTGGCCGAAAGCATCGTTGCTGAATAAAATATTTTCTCCCGACATGTATGTCATCATTGAATCCGGCCAATGAAGCATTCTTGCTTCTACGAAAATCAGCTTATTTTTGCCTATATGCAAGGTGTCTCCTGTTTTAACCTCAACAAAATTCCAATCCTTATGGTGGTGGCCCTTGATTATTTTGGCTCCATTTTTAGTGCAGTAAATGGGGGTATCAGGTATTTCCTCCATTAAGTCGGTTAAGGCACCCGAGTGGTCGATTTCTGAATGGTTTATTACTATGTAGTCAATTTCTTTTAAATCAATTACCTTTTTTAAGTTCTCGACAAATTCTTTTGAAAAGGGCTGCCAAACGGTGTCAATCAAGACGGTTTTTTCGTCTCTTATCAAATAAGAGTTGTAAGATGAACCTTTATGGGTAGAATATTCGTCTCCGTGAAACCTGTTTAACTCCCAGTCGATTTTACCCACCCAGGTTACTGTATCAGAAATTTTAAACATGCTTTCCTCCTTTAGTTATTTTATATTATTTATTATATTACTAATATACCATTTATCTTTGATTTAAATCAAAAATAAAGAAGATTTATGGTTAAAGAATATATTGTCCTGAAATTAATCTCATGAGATTCTTCGAGCTAAAGCTCTCAGAGTTATTCATAACAATGACACATCATGGGTTATACATGCAATGGCATGAAGGTTCCGGTTAAAAGTATCTAAATCATTGACAAGGGGTATAATGAAATTATATAATACATTACTGAATTAAAAGAAGAAGGGAATACAATTGCAAGGAGATTGTGTAAGATAAATATGAAGAAGAAAGTTATGGTTGCCATGAGCGGGGGGGTTGACTCATCAGTAGCTGCCGTCCTCCTCAAAGACCGGGGTTATGATGTATGCGGAGCAACCTTAAAGTTGTTCAGCGATGAGGATGTATTGACATCCTGCAGCAGGACGCGAACATGCTGCTCCTTGGAGGATGTTGAAGACGCAAGGAGTGTTTGCCATAAATTAGGGATAGACCATTTTGTGTTTAATTTCAAGGATACCTTCCAGGATGAAGTGATACAAAAATTTAAAAGAAGCTACGAAGAGGGTTTGACCCCAAATCCGTGCATTGACTGCAACAGGTATATTAAATTCAGCAAATTGATTCAAAGGGCTCTTTTAATGGAAAAAGACTATATTGCTACCGGCCATTATGCCCGGATAGAGTATGACGGTGCCAGCGGCAGGTACTTGCTAAAGCGGGCAGTGGATTTATCCAAGGACCAAAGCTATGTCCTTTACGTCCTTTCACAGCATGATTTGTCAAGGACCCTTCTGCCCTTGGGGGGAATGATGAAATCTCAAGTCAGAAGAATAGCCGAAGAAAGAGACCTGATAAATGCAAGAAAGCCTGACAGCCAGGATATATGTTTTGTTAAAGACGGTGATTACGCCGGTTTTTTGGAGAACATGATGGGGGTGGAATCGAAAAAAGGCCATTTTATTGACACAAAGGGCAGGGTAGTGGGTGAGCACAAAGGAATCATCCATTATACCGTGGGGCAGCGAAAAGGACTTGGTATTGCCTTGGGCAAACCTGCCTATGTAATCAATAAAGATAAGGACCTTAATACGGTTACCATAGGAAGCGAAGAAGACCTCTATTCAAAAAACCTGAAAGCTTCTGATTTAAATATGATAGCTGTTGAAAAATTAACTTCACCCATGAAGGTGACGGCTAAAACCAGATACAGCCAGAAGGAAACTGAAGCAGTTATTCATCCTGAAGGGGAGGACACCATCATTGTGGAGTTTGCCCACAAACAGCGTGCTATCACACCCGGCCAGGCGGTTGTTTTTTACGATGGAGATACAGTGATAGGCGGGGGGACCATTGTTAACTGAAAATTAAGCAGATTTGAATACCCTTGTTGCTTTGATAAGCGGCAAGGGTATCATTGTTTATTCAATACTTTACTAATATCTTTTCCGGATTCTTTTAACATTTCTACGTAAAGGATAAGTTCTTCCTTTGAAGTAATGTTTAATTTGGAATATAAGTGCTTGGTATGGGTTTTAATCGTATTGATGCTCAAGTATAAGCTTTCCGCAATTTCCTTGGCTGTGTACTGCTGGGCATACAAATTGAAAACAGACCTCTCTGCAGGAGTCAGGGTTTTGATGTTGTTCAAAAACTCGTTAAGAATTATTGAATTGGGGTCGGTGGTTTCACTTTCGGGCCTGTCTGACAGGAATTCTATTAATTCATCGATTTCAGCAATATTGGTTTTTCTTATGTTTTTCGGATTATTTTTAATTATCTCGATTCCTCTTGAAATTGGCATGATGTAAAATTTGCTCAAGACAAAGGATACAATAATTCCAAGTACCATGATTAATGAGCTTAAGTAGATGAATTTCAGATTTGTCTTGACCACATAAGAGTTTATGTCCTCCTGGGGAACCATTAAAGCCAAGGCCCATTCATTATCGGCAAAGGCTGAGTTTTCCGGGTAGAGCTTCAATAATTCATGGTAGCCTATAAAGGTATGTTCATTATTTTCATATGTAAAGAGGGATTTTTTCCCGGCGGAAAAATGCAAATCTCTATCATCAATAAAGCTTCTTGTTGAATAGCCTCCCGAGAACAAGGAATGGTCAACCTTTAACATATTGTCTTCAACAGGTGATAACAAACAAAAAATCCTCTTATACATGGTGGTGTCAGGTGTGTTCAAGAGTTTAAAAAGCATGTAAGACACATCAAAACCGCACACCCCAAAAACATTTCCCTCACTGTCAATCAAAGGTACGGAGCATATCATTATTCTATCGTTGGTTTTTGGAAAGGTAAAAGCTTCGCTCCAATAATAAAGGTTTGATAGAGATGTGTTCTCACGGGCCTTATCCATAGGCAGACTAAAATAAGGGGCATCTGCCGTGTTGAATTCCATCCTCCACTGGGGGTGGAGGGGCAGGAAATTCTTATATGCAAGGTCTGCATTACCTCTCAATACATAAATTGTCGGGCTGGAGGAGCTTATTATATTCGGCTCCATATTTGTCAGATATACCCCCGCTTTCGAATATTCCGAACCCGGAAGCCTGGTGTTTGATGTTGCATCCAAGATGATAAAGGCCCCGCTGCTTTTTGATTTTTGCAGGTAGAGGATTATCTGGTGAAGCTGACCTGATAAAAGCTCATTCAAAAGAGCCGGATTGTCATTGAAGTCGCTGATTTTTAAATCTTCTTCCCTCATAAAGCTTTCAATCCTAAGGGAAAGAGTGCGGGAAAAACTTACGGCTTCGGCTGCCAAATTATCATAGAGTCCGTCTGTATTCTTCACAATTTTAGCATGCTCGTTGAGTATAAACTCTTCACTTTTCTTTAAGCCTGCCGTAATGTTTCCGGATACAAAAAGAATAATCAAAATACCCGATAATATGGTAATTACAAGAATTATCAAAAACAAAAACAGTCTCAGCCGCAGGGTATATTTAATTCTGTCTCTAACAGCCAAGCTTATCACCTCTGCCTGATAAATTCTTCAAATTTGTTTTCGGTCGCCTTGATAAATGCATCATATTCATCCATGTCATCCAATAAATTCAAATACTCATTTCTGCAAACCAATGCCGTATCCTTCAAACTGCTATTGAAACTGTCTTCTAACTCATCAAAATTATCAATTACCGGAGTGTAAAAAAAGTTAAAATTTTCAGCCATCTCTTTCGTAGTATTCTCAAGACTTCTCATTTTGTCTTCCGGGTCGCTTCCGTCATCATTTGTCAATTCGACTGCCTTTTCGGTTACCGGAAGATATCCTGTCGATGATACAAATTTCAAATTTTGCTCCGGGGATGTAAACCATTTAAGAAATATTCCGGCCGCATTTTCTTTTGCTCTGTCAGATTTTATGATGCACATGCCGCCCCCTCGTTGAATTGCAATTTTTTCTCCCCTTTCAATAACAGGGTAAGGAAGAATCAAAAACTCGGCCGGTTCGGTAGTATTATCTTCATATGTAACAATGTCCGAGTAGAAGAGGACTCCTGCGGTTGAGCCGATATTTGCCGCAACGGTGCCGGTCTTAATAAGGTCTGACCCATACCCGTCATATATGGAAACATAGCCTTTGACGGCCGGCTCAAAATAATTCTTCCAAAGGTCTTTAAAGGCAGGGGAGTTTAAGTTTAAGCTTCCATCGACAATCAAGTCTTCCTTTGACTGCTTGTATATGGCTTGAGCCATATTAAAGACAGAATCATAATTTATGAAAGCCTTGCCATCGTTTTCAATATTGGGAGTTTGATTATCAGTCCATTCATAATACTTTTCGGCAATGTCAAGAATTCCTTCAAATGTGTATAAATCATTGTAACTTACATCGGCATCCTTCATAAACCTGTTGAATATTGAAGTGTTTAAAAACATAACCTCGGTGGATTTACCTATCGGCAGGACATAGAGTTTCCCGTCGGGAAGCCTTCCTTCTTCAACAAATTCAGAAATATATAAGGACAAGTCTTCCTTGGAAAAATGCGATTCAAGGTCTGCCAAGAGGCCTTTTTCAGCCAGCATCAGTGCAGTATTGGGGTACAAGGTAGTAATATCAGGCAGGTCAGGTGCCCCGGGTTCATCGTTGACGGCCATTTTCAATTTTTCATGAATTGTCGCAGACCCGGTTATTGATGTAACATTTATGATAATGCCTTCATTTCTTCCCACCGTTTCATTGAATTCGTCTATGAGGGTATCCATGGTATCTTTCATCAAGCCGCCGTAATTATGCCATAAGTTGATTGTCACGGCGTTTTTTCCGCTAAGGGGTTCATTGGTTTGGCAGCCCGATAAGACCAAGGCAATTATCAATAGGGACAGGATGATCCTTTTCATAACCAGACTCCATAAAAACGATTTTACTTATTATATCATAAATACATACCGGTTCCAAGTAGAAATCCCGACAAATAACCCTAAGTTCATCCTGGTTTTTTTTGAAATATCACCCTCAGGGTGATAGCAATTATTATACGGTAATATATAATAATATTAAAATCCAAGGGGGTAGGACTATGAAAAAAATTTCTTATATTTTAATAATTATCACTTTGTTAACCTTACTCACTGCTTGTGGAGCAAAACAAAAAATGGAGGAAAAAATCGCCGAAAAAATCATAGAACAAGCAATCGGCGGGGCAGACATCGATATAGACGGAGATGAAATAACCATTAAGTCCGAAGAAGGCGATGTCACCTTTGGTTCCACGGAATGGCCCGATTCTCAACTGTCCGCTAAGATTCCGGAGTTTAAAAAAGGGAATATTGTAAGCGTGATGAATAGTGAAGCATATATGCTGGTAATCATCGAAGATGTCGAAGCAGATGATTTCATGGATTATTACAATAAGCTTAAAGGGGAATTTGACAAGGAATCTTATGAGGCTAAGAGTGCAGACACCATAGCCTATACCGGAAAAAATGAAGAAGGCATAGGCATTATGGCATCCTATACCGTAAGCGATAAAACCGCCTCCATCTCCGCTTCAACAGGTGAGTAAGCCTATATAACAAGAAAATAAAAAAATGGCGTTCCCGCCATTTTTTTTTTTGCCTTTATTCAGGTGAAAATTCGTCCTTTCCGGCTCCACACAAGGGGCATACCCAGTCATCCGGAAGGGCTTCAAAAGATGTGCCGGGAGCTATGCCGTTGTCCGGATCCCCCTCAGCAGGATCATAAACGTAACCGCATACATCACAAACGTATTTTTGCATATTAAGCCTCCTTATCATATATACCTTACCTAATATTCTATCCGATATTGTCCAAATGTCAATAAATATAATTTTGATGACAAGGGGACGGGGGTAGTGTCATCCTTTCTCAAGAATTTGGATGACAAGGGGACGGGGGTAGTGTCATCCTTTCTCAAGAATTTGTAGACACATATAATAATTATATATATAATAGTGTAAACTAACAGATAAGAGGGTACTATGGCTATTAACAAGGTTGTGAGAGCGGCTCTTAAAGCCCTGTCCTACACTGAATATGATATAAAAGAAAACTTGCAGATGTACAGGAGTTTTGTAAATTTAACAAGAAAACATATTTTAAAACCCTTGTTCAAAACATGGGACTTTAAAATAGGGTCAAAAAATCACAATATTCCTGTTCGTGTATTCTCTCCCCAGGTCCATGGAGCCAACCCTGTGCTTTTGTTTTTCCACGGGGGCGGCTGGGTGACCGGTAACATCGATACCTATAACAAGGTTTGTACAAACATGGCTAAGCTTACAAATTCCAAGGTGGTGTCTGTGGATTACAGGCTGGCACCGGAAAACCCCTTTCCCGCAGGCCTGGAAGACTGCTATGAAGCAGCCAAAGTATTTATTGCAAATAAGGTAATCAATGATAAAGAAGTAATATTAATCGGGGACAGTGCCGGAGGAAATTTAGCGGCGGCCGTATCCCTGCTGGCAAGGGATAGAAAAGAATTCAAGGTTGACAAGCAAATCTTGATTTATCCGTCAACCTACAATGACCATACCGAGAATTCGCCCTTTAGATCTATTGAGGAAAATGGAAGGGATTACTTGCTTACTACAAAGAGAATAAGAGATTACATGGACTTGTACATCTCAAAGGAAGAAGATTTCTACAGCCCTTACTTTGCACCCTTGCTTGCTCATGACTTGACAATGCAGCCTAAGACCCTAATCATAACGGCAGAATATGACCCCTTGCGGGACGAGGGGGAAGAATACGGCAAAAAGCTCAGGGAAGCCGGAAATCATGTTGAAATATACAGGATTAAGGATGGCCTTCACGGATTTTTTTCCTTACCCCCTAGGTTTCCTCAGGTTAAATTGTGTTATGACATAATCAATCGTTTCATTTATGAGGTGAATTAGTTGAAAAATAAAAAAATATCCGAATGGAGCAAATTGGATAATGCGGCTAAAATATTTCCTGCCAACAGCAAAAAAAGCGATACCAAGGTATTCAGGTTTTCATGCGAATTATTTGATCCGGTAGACCCAAAGGTCCTACAAGAGGCACTTGATATAAGCCTGGAAGCCTTCCCCCTCTACCGGTCGGTAATGAAGTCCGGTCTTTTTTGGTATTATTTTGAAAAAAGCAGGTTTAAGGCCCTTGTAACCGAAGAAAACCTTCCTCCCTGTTCCACCTTGTATGATAAAAACCATAAAACCCTCCTCTTCCGGGTTATGTATTACAGGAAGCGGATAAGCCTTGAAGTTTACCATGCTTTGGCCGACGGGGCAGGAGCCCTTCAATTTTTAAGGACTTTGGTTTTTCACTACATAACCATAAAATACAAGGATGCTTTTAAAGACAAGGCTCCCGTCTTGGATATTGATGCCTCCAAAACTCAGAAGTTGGATGACAGCTTTCAAAAATACTTTAAGGAAGAAAGCATTCTTTCCAAAAAGAAGGCTGTGAAGGCTTATAAGCTAAGGGGGGCCAAAATACCCGAATACCGTTTCAGTGTAATAGAAGGGGTGATTCCCATTGATGAAATACTGCCTAAGGTTAAAGAATACAAAGCATCCTTGACAATATTTTTGGCTGCGGTTTTAATGTGCGCCATAAACGAAGAAATTCCCGCAAGATTGAAAAGAAAACCCGTTGTATTAAGCATTCCGGTGAATTTAAGGAATTACTTCTCCTCCCAGACAGCCCGTAATTTTTACGGAGTCATAAATGTTGATTATGATTTTTCAAAGGGGACCGGTGACTTAATAGATGTAATTGAGGTTTTGAAGAAAAAATTCAAGGATAATTTAACCCCGGAAGTTTTGGCAAGGAGAATCAACAAGCTGGCCTCCTTAGAGCACAATTATTTTTTGAGGGTCATTCCATTGGTTATAAAGAATTTAGCACTGAGAATTGCATATATAATTGCCGCTAAAAACCATACTTCAACCTTGTCCAACGTGGGAATAGTGAACATGCCTGATGAAATAAAGCCTTATATCAGGTCGTTTGACGTATTTGTAAGCACCGACAAGCTCCAGGCTTGTTTATGCACTTATGAGAATAAGCTGAGAATCAGTTTCACTTCTGCCTTTGTCAGTACCGAAATTCAAAGAAGATTTTTTAGGACCTTAACCGATATGGGAATCTCTGTTGTAATCGAGTCCAATATGGTCGATGAAGAAGAGGAGGCCTTGTGATGAAATATTGCAAAAGCTGTAAGGTCAGCGTGGTTGGAAAAAGAAAGCTCTGTCCCTTGTGTCAGGATAGGCTTAGTGGGGATGAGTACCAGGATGAAGTTTTTCCAAAGATCTCCTTTGTATATAGGGAGCATTCCTGGTTTTTGAAGATAATGCTTTTAATATCAATAATAGTTGCCACTGTATCCCTTGCCCTAAATATTCTCCTGCCCGGCAGGGGGGCTTGGTCCTTGTTTGTATTGGGAGGGCTTGGTTCAGCCTGGGCAAGTCTCATCAACCTTATTAACAAACGTAAAAACATACCCAAAAACATAGTATACCAGGTAATGACCATATCCGTCACAGTCTTATTATGGGATTTTCTGACCGGTTGGAAGGGCTGGTCCATTAACTATGTGATTCCCTTGGTGTGTGTGGCTGCAATGATATCCATGGCCCTTATTTCAAAAATCATAAAACTCTACATAGAAGACTACATACTTTACATAATAATTGACGGCTTGTTTGGGATAGTCCCCATAATTTTCATCATAACCGGTTTGTTGGATGTTTTGTATCCTTCGATCATATGTATATCCATAAGTGTCATTTCACTGGCAACAATAATAATTTTTGAGGATAAAAGGCTTATAGCGGAGATAAAAAGAAGGCTGCATGTATAAGAGGTATGGGCACATACCTCTTTATTACGACTTTTTTATTACGACTTTGCAGTTCTTTTATCTATCATTGCCATAATCCCGTAGCATATGATAAAAGAAGCAGGTGCAATGAAAAATGCCGCATAAGTTCCTGCCAAGTCATTGAGGACACCGGTGATGTTAAAGAAGACCACAAACAAAATATTGCCTAATGTTGTTATCATTCCGATAGCAAATGAAGCGGATTCTTTGAACACAGCATTAGTAACAACCATAAGGGTGGGGAAAACAACGGATACAAAGAATCCTGACCCGGCTATTATCATGAGCCCCTTATCCCTCAGCAAAAGACCGGTTAATATGCAAAAAGCACCCGACAACAAATAAAGCTTGAGACCTTTTACGTTGCCTGTTTTGTTAAGTATGAAACCTCCCGCAAGCCTGCCCAGGGCGAACAACAAATAATATACGCCGGCATATTTTGCAGCCAGGGCAGGATTAAAACCATAGGAAATCCTCATGTAGCTGATAAACCATGTGTATATAACGGCTTCGCCCAAGAATGAAAATGTGACGGCTCCTACAAAGAGGTAAACCAAGGGATTCTTGAACAATTCTCTCCTTTTTTCCTCCCTGTTGACACTGATTGTAATTCCCGGCACCTTTACAAGCAAGGTGAGGACTGCAGATGCAACAAAGAAAACACCCAGATATAGATAGATTTTTCTCCAATGCAGTCCATATTCTAAGAGAGACCCATACAGGCTCTGGCCGGTCAGGCTTCCCAGGCCGTACATGAAATGGGTTAAATTCATTAAAATGGATTCAAAACCCACAGACAGGACAGGGATGACCGAGTCAATGGAAACCGCCCATAACTGCCTTCCCGCTCCAAACAAAAAATTAAACAGTACCAGCAAAAATATATTGGAAGCAAAGGGAGCAATTAATACAGCCCCGGTTGAAATCAAAGCCCCTAAGAAAAAAACAAACTTATGTCCGTATTTTTCACATAGGTGTCCGGCGAAAAAGCTTCCTATTATGGCGCCTATCGTGTTAAATGTCAGCACTAAGCTCATTTGGGCATTATTTATGCGGAATTCTTCCAAGAAAAAGGGAACAAAGTTGCCTCTGGAGCTTTCAAAAAGTGCTATTATAAAATATATGTAAAATAAAGTAAATATCAAGAATATATTTTTATTAGGCTTCAAGTGATATATCTCCTTTAAAAGCATGTCCTTCAATAAGGATAATAATCATACTACCATATAAATGATTTGAGGTAAAGTGAAATAAGTTGACTAAATGTATAAAGGATAATAAAATTAAATGACAGATCTTAAGGGGATTTACTATGTACAGACAAACCATATATGAAACGGACAGGTTATATTTAAAGATTCTGAAACCTAATTATTGCAGGCAGGTTTTGGACTACTATAAAAGGAACCATAATTTTTTGAAGGAGTGGGAGCCCAAACGACCCCGGGATTTCTATACCCTGGCATACCAGAAAAGGCAGCTGAGGGATGAATACCAGCTTTTTAAAAGAAGAAAGCTCATAAGGTTCTGGATTTTTAAAAAGGAAGATAATAAGCTGATAGGCAATATATGCATAAGCAATATAGTCATGGGGAACTTTAAGTCCTGCTATATGGGCTATAAGTTAGATTGCGAGGAAATCAACAAGGGATACATGACGGAAGCCATCAAAAAAGTAGTGGATGTCATGTTCAGTGAATACGGCCTCCATAGAATCGAAGCAAATGTGGTACCCCGAAACATCAGGTCCCTTAAAGTGATGAAAAAGTTGAATTTCGAGGAGGAAGGTTATTCGAAAAGGTACCTTGAAATCAATGGAAAATGGGAAGATCATGTTCACTTTGCAATATATGAAGACAGTTTCATCCAACCATAAGGAATCACACATATAACAAAAATCAAATTAAGAAGGTGGTAAAAATGAGATTTATTGACTTAAGAAGCGATACGGTGACAATGCCGACCGATGAGATGAGACAAGCCATTGCCAATGCGGAAGTTGGAGATGATGTTTACGGGGATGACCCCACTGTCAACAAATTGGAGCAGCTTGCCGCCGAAAGGGCAGGGAAAGAAGCAGCCCTCTTCGTACCCAGCGGTACATTCGGCAATCAATTGGCAATCATGACCCATACAAGAAGAGGGAATGAAGTAATAGTGGGGAAAGACAACCACATAGTCCTCCATGAAGTAGGAGCTTCCGCAGTTATTTCAGGAGTCCAGTTAAGGACCCTTGAAACAGTAAATGGCGTTATGGCTCCGGAAGATGTTTTGAAAGCCATAAGGCCTGATGATATACATGAACCGGAAACAGGACTCATATGTGTTGAAAATGCTCATGGCTGCGGGGCAGTGGTACCCCTTGACATATTGAAGGAAATAAAACAAATTGCAGAAAAGCATTCCATTCCGGTCCACATGGACGGGGCAAGAATCTTCAACGCAGCTTTAGCCTTGGGTGTAGATGCAAAAGAAATTGCCGCCTGCGCCGATTCCGTGATGTTTTGCTTATCAAAGGGATTAGCTGCACCTGCCGGATCAATGCTTGCAGGGAGCAAGGAATTCATTGACAGGGCAAGAAAAAACAGAAAGCTCTTGGGTGGAGGCATGAGGCAGATAGGCATATTGGCTGCCGCAGGAATCATAGCATTGGAAAAAATGACCGGAAGGCTGATCGAAGACCACGAGAATGCTAAATACTTGGCTGATGAACTTTCAAAGCTTCCCGGAGTTAAGGTGAAAAGAGACAGGTTAGACATTGACATGGTTTTCTTTGAATTAGGAGAAGATATAATAAAAGAAAGTGTCCTTGTTGAGAAATTGTACGAGAAAAACATCAAAATTAACGGCCTTGAAGGCGGCGAATACCGGTTCGTAACCCACATTGGCATATCAAAAGAAGATATTGACTACGTCATAGCTTGCATGAAAGAATTGATATTAAAATAGTTTTAATCTTTGTTATAATAGGGTGCAGCGTAACTGCTATGAAAAAATCATCAGTGTCTTCACTGTAAATATCCGCAAAGTGTTATTGTTATGAATGACTCATAAACTGTCATTGCTATGAATAACTCAGAAACTGTCATTCTGAGAGCTTTAGCTCGAAGAATCTCATGAGATCCTTCGCGTACGTTCAGGATGATAATTTTTGAGATCCTTCATATAAGCTCGGGATGACATAATAGTTTTTATCATTAATAAGAGGACTTAGTCCTCTTTTTTATATTGATTATAATGATAATATGTGATAAGTTATTCCTTAAAAGATAAAAAGAGCACCAAAAAGGAAGCAGGGTGGAAGATGGACATTAAGTTTAATCAAATATATGGTGAATATTTAAGAGATGAATCAAGGCAGGTCGGAAGGGCCGAAAGCATAGTTTTCCCGAAAACAGAGGCTGAAATAATCAACAGTGTTAAAGAAATGTCCCGCAAAAACATTCCGATTACCAGCCAGGGAGCAAGAACAGGTCTTGCGGCTTCCGCGGTTCCATATGGGGGACACATAATAAATTTAAGCAAAATGAACAAGGTTACAGGGGCAAGATATGATGAAAAGGAAGACAGGTTTTTCCTGACGGTTCAACCGGGAGTCCTCCTGTCCGACCTGAGAAAATATATAGCCAATAAATCATTTGTTGCAGCCGAGTGGGATAAAGAATCAATAAATGCTCTTAAATTCATGGAAAAAGGCAGGTGGTTTTATTCCACCGACCCTACGGAAACCTCTGCATCAATGGGAGGTATAGCTTCATGCAATGCATCCGGTGCCAGAAGCTACAAATACGGGTCAGCCCGTGACCACATTACGGGGCTCAGGCTTGTTTTGGCAGACGGGGACGTCTTAGTTTTAAAGAGGGGGCAATACCTTGCTAAGGATGATGAATTTTCCCTGATTACGGAAGGCGGAAGAGAAATAAAAGGCAAACTTCCCAAATACAAAATGCCCCATGTGAAGAAGAATACTTCCGGTTACTACAATAAGCCCGGTATGGACATGATTGATTTATTCATAGGGTCAGACGGCACCTTAGGAATCATAAGCGAAATTGAAATTGAGCTTAATAAAACCTTTGATGTAATCTGGGGGCTTACAATTTTTATGCCGGATGAAGATAAGGCCTTGGATTTGGTAAGGGCACTGAGACATGAGATTAAGATAGCTGATATCAACTTAAATATAAATCCTTCCGCAATAGAGTTTTTCTCTCATAAGGCGCTAAAGATGCTGAGAGACCGGCAAAAGACTTCCGCCTTCTCAAATATCCAGGAGCTCAAGGACACCTGCCACACAGCGGTTTATATTGAAATAGAAAGTGATTCAAATGAGCTAGTATGGGCAGAAGTTGAAAAGTTGGGAGATGTTATAAATGCCTTGGGGGGAGACGAGGAAGAAACATGGGTTGCCTATAATCCCATAAACCTTGAAAAGCTCCATGATTTCAGGCATGCATGTCCGGAATGTGTAAACTTAGAAATAGACCAAATAAAAAAATTAAATGCCGGGATAACCAAATTAGGTACCGACATGTCAGTGCCTGATGACAAGTTGAAGGATGTCATGAAAATGTATAATGAAGGTATGGAAGAAAACAAACTTGACGGGGTCATTTTCGGCCATATAGGCAATAATCACCTCCATGTAAACATTATTCCGAAAGACATGGATGAATATGAGAAAGGAAAGGAGCTCTTTCTTATTTGGGCAGAAAAAATTGCAGCCATGGGAGGAGCCGTGTCAGCCGAACACGGAGTTGGAAAATTAAAGGTTCCCTTCCTTAAGAAAATGTATACTGAAGAAGAAATCAATGAAATGAGAAAACTAAAGAAAATATTTGACCCTTCTCAGATTCTAAACAGGGGAACTATTTTTGAATATGTGGAGGGCCAATGATGAAAATTATTGTTTGCATAAAGCAGGTTCCGGGAACCAATGAAGTAAAAACCGACCCGGAAACAAACACCATCATAAGAGAAAATGTTCCTGCCATCATAAATCCTTTTGACACCTATGCCATAGAAGAGGCCGTCCGCATCAAAGAAAGGACAGGAGCTTTCATTTACGGTATAAGCATGGGTATTCCTTCGGCAGAAGATATGCTGAAGGAAGCAGTTTCTTTAGGAATTGACAAAGGAATACTCATGACTGACAGGAAATTTGCAGGTGCCGACACCTTAGCTACAGCATATACCCTCAGCAAGGGAATAGAAAGAATCGGAGAATTTGATTTGATTATTTGCGGCAGGCAGGCAACGGACGGTGATACTGCCCAAGTGGGGCCAAGCCTTGCAAGGACTTTAAACATAGCCTATGCCACGGATATCAGCAAGATAATCGAAATCAAGGACAATGAAATACACTGCCTCAAAATAACCGATGACGGATATGAGGAAATATTAATAAAACTCCCGGCATTGATTACTGTGGTGAAAGAAATCAATATGCCCAGGCTTCCGTCAATAAAAAGCATGAAGGCTGCCCGAAAATCAAAAATAGAAATTGTGGAATTCGATGGTATTAAGGCAGATGAAAAAAGGACCGGGCTTAAGGGGTCACCTACCCAGGTGAGAAAGGTATTCGTGCCCCTTCATGAAGTGAACACCACCCTTATTGAAGGCACTCTTGAAGAAAAGGCAGGTAAGCTGTCCGAAATACTGTTAAATTTGAGAATGGAAGTGGAGTAATGGCCGGTATTAATATTATTAAGGATAAATGCGTGGGCTGCAAAGCATGCATGGGTGCATGTCCCTTCGGAGCTATAGAAATTGTGGGGAAGAAGGCGGTAATTACGGAAAAATGCACCCTATGCGGGGCTTGTGCAGAAAGTTGCAAATTTGATGCCATAGATTTCAAAAGAGATGAGAGAGAAAGTTCAGACTTAAGTCAATACAAAGGAATATGGGTCTTTGCCGAGCAAAGATACGGTAAATTAAAAACCGTTTCCTCGGAGCTTTTGGGGAAGACAAGGGAATTGTCATCCCTTCTTAAAACTCAAGTCACATCGGTCTTGTTTGGACATAATATTGAATTTTTAGCCCATGAGCTAATTGCCCATGGTGCCGACGAAGTCCTTGTCATGGATGAAGAATGGCTGAATGACTTCAATGACTATATTTACGGGGAAGCTATGACAGCCCTTATAAGTGAATATAAACCTGAAATAGTGTTGGTGGGAGCAACTTCAAAAGGCCGGTCCTTAGCACCCTATATTTCTTCGTCTTTAAAAACCGGCCTCACGGCTGACTGTACAGGCTTGAGTATTGATGAGGGCGGACTTTTGGTCCAGACAAGACCTGCCTTTGGAGGGAATTTAATGGCTGAAATAATTTGCCCCAATAACCGTCCCCAGATGGCAACGGTAAGACCTAAAGTTTTTAAGCCCTTAGAGCCTGATTATAAAAGAAGGGGTAAAATTACCAGGATACACAAAAAGCCCATAGAAGGGTTTGTAAAACTGCTAAAAAATATAGATAATTCAGAAGGGCAGAGCTTGTCTGATGCGGAAATAATCGTAAGTGTCGGAAGAGGTATAGGAAGTGCAGGAAATATCCGGCTTGCCAAGGAATTGGCAGATGTTTTGGGCGGAGCCCTGGCCTCTTCAAGGCCCTTGGTTGACATGGGGTGGATGCCCTACAGCCGTCAAGTGGGACAGACGGGTAAAACAGTTGCCCCCAAAATCTATATTGCTTGCGGAATTTCGGGAGCAATCCAGCATTTGGCAGGGCTTGCGGATATTGATACCATAATAGCAATAAATCAAGACCCCGACGCCCCTATATTCAAGGTTGCAAATTACGGGATAGTAGCGGATGTAAAAGAAATCCTCCCTGTCCTGATTGAGAAAATAAAAGGGAGGCTGTGAATAACCCACAGGGTGTCATTGCTATGAATAACTCAGAAACTGTCATTCTGAGAGCTTTAGCTCGAAGAATCTCATGAGTTCCTTGGCATATGCTCTAGTATGACAAAGGGTATTCGTTTTTCCAAGGCAGCACCTGAAGACCTCACTATTCAAAAAAACCGTACAGCTTTTCCATCTGCTCATAAGTGAGCATACCGATATAGCCGCCTACCATTTCACCATTCTTGTTCACGGCTATGGTAGTAGGAAAGGAACGGATGCCGTAATCGTAAGCCACATGCATGTCTTGGTCCAATAAAACCCTAATATTAAGCTTGTTTTCAGCCATAAATTCCTCAATTGTTTCCTTGGTCTCACCTACGTTGATTGCCAGCAACAAAAGGTCATCCGGATAGGTTTCCTGAAGTTTTTGCAAATCAGGCATCTCCATTACGCAAAAGGTGCATCCCGTATACCAGAAGTTGATGATTACATTCTTGTCTCTAATTTCACTCAATTTTATAACCGAACCGTCTAAAGTTTCCAATTCAAAATCCGGGACCATTATGGGTTCGTTGGAATTCTCGGTTTCTTGGTTATCATTGAGAGTATCCTCTGTTTCTTGGTTATCATTGAGAGCATCCTCTGCTTCATTATCAGGGCTGATAGAGGAATTATCGGTGCATCCTGCTATCAATATCAGGGATAAAATAATAATCAGTATTTTTTTCATTGTCTTCTCCTTTATGAATTACATGATACCCGGTTATATGGATAATCAATCAATAAATTTAACTCCATCTTTGTTGGTCTTTGTCTTAAATGTAAAGGGATAAGCCCCGGATGCAAGATCATATGCCTTATTAAGGGAGGTACTGTCTTTAAATAAACCGAATACTGTTGAGCCTGAACCGGTCATTATTGAGGATATTGCTCCATTATCAATCATTAATCCCTTAATGTCCTTGATTTGGGGATGGAAAATCTCCACAACCTTTTCCAAAGTATTTGAAACACTTCTTGCGGTTGATTCATGGTCATGTGATGATAGATGTCTGAGCATGAGGCTTGAATCATATAAATTATAGTAATCGGACTTTAGGTTTTTATAGATAAAGGCAGTTGAAATTGAAAATTCAGGCTTAACCAATAATATATCATTCCATAGAAAGTCATTTAAGTCAGTGACTTTGTCACCTATTCCTTCTGCAAGACAGGTACCCCCGACCAGGCAAAATGGCACATCAGCCCCGACCCGTACCCCGATGGCGGATAATTCTTCCCGGGATAAATTCAGCTTCCACAAGGCATTCAGCCCCTTTATGACAGCAGCTGCGTTTGAGCTGCCTCCCCCCATGCCTGCACCTGCAGGTATCTTTTTATCAATATATATGTGTATGCCTGAATTTATGCCGAAAGTATCCTTTAATACCATAGCCGCTTTAAAACAGGTATTACTTTCATCAACCGGTATTGATAAATCAGAACACTCAATGATAATCTTATCCTCATTTACAGGTTTTAGGGTTATTTCATCATAAATATCAATAGACTGGATAACAGTCACAATATCGTGATAACCGCTTGGGAGCTTTCCTTTGACATCCAAAAATAAATTTATTTTACCGTATGATTTTAATTTCATGAGAACCTTCCCCGAGTTTTTCAACATTATATAACATAATATTTTGGTGGACAAGGCAAAATATAACTAATACTAAATTTTTTTCAGTTTTTATGATTAAAATTCATAATATGGGGTATAAATTTAATGAATCATAGTGCTAGTGAGAAAGAGGTGATTCCCCCAAAAACAGAAATTGAAGCCATGAATGGATAACACCCGATTTTCTGGTGTGAAATTGATGAAAATTGGGTGTTATTCATTTAAGGCACATAATTATTTTATAAATGGAAAAGATATTAATTAATGAATAGTTTTAACCTTTTCATTAATTTTAGCATAGAAGGTGATTTTTTGCCCAAGAGTTCCGTTAAGAGAGTTAAGGGGGCAGTTGAAGACTGTATCGGTAAAAAAGTAAAATTCAAGATAAAAAAAGGCAAAACCAGGTCTCAATTCAGCGAAGGAGTAATTCTGCACACTTACCCTTCGATTTTTACGGTCTTTGTGGAAAAACAAGACCATAACAGGATCGTGTCCTTTAATTATATTGATATTCTCACCAATAATGTTGAATTTTACATTTGTGATGATATGGAGACCAGAATAGGTTAGAGTGGATGATAGCGAAGCTATATTAATAGTTTATTAAGTTGGAAGTTTCGCTATATTTTTTTGCAAAAATTTGATATACTCCATATACATGTGACATACCATACTATTATAACATTTTGTCATTATTATGAATAACTCACAAATTGTCATTCTGAGAGCTTTAGCTCGAAGAATCTCATAAAAAAATGTAAATTATGGGGAGTAGAAGTGAAATTACTTTTAAAATTTCTTGGCTTTTTATTTTTGCTTTCAATTGTTTTTTATTCATACGCAAGACTTGTAGAACCGGCATTATTGACGGTTAAATACGAAAACATATATAGCTCTTATATTGATGATAATATAAAAATAGTACAATTTTCAGATACCCACATATCCGGATATTTTGATGCAAATCATTTGAAGAAGGTCGCAGACAAAATAAATGCTCAAAAACCGGATGTGGTTGTTTTTAGCGGCGATTTGATAGAGAGATACGATAAATACGAAAATAAGGACAGGATAAATGAAATATGGGAAGTATTAAGCCAAATACGGGCACCTTTAGGAAAGTATGCTGTTTATGGAAACCATGATTACGGAGGCGGGGCTGAAAGGGCATTCAGACAGATAATGGAGAAGGGCGGCTTTCAGATACTTCAAAATGAAAGGGCGGAAATTGAAGGATACCCTGTAAATATAATAGGAATGGATGATTCAATATTCGGCACCCTTGATAAAGAAGCAATTATAAGGCTGCTGAATGAAGATTCATATAACATAGTGTTGAGTCATGAGCCGGATGTTGCGGACCTTTTTTTTGAATACGACGCAGACTTGTTTTTAACCGGCCACAGCCACGGAGGTCAGGTTAACCTGCCTATCATCAGTTATACACCACCCCTGGCGCAAAAATATGTAAGGGGTATGTATGAGATAGATAATAACAGGCAGACCAAAATATATGTCAATGTGGGCCTGGGAACATCAACCCTTCCTCTGCGCTTTATGGCAGTACCCGAACTGACGGTTATTACAATAAGCGGGATGAAATAAGATAGGACATAAAGAGATTTGCAAAATAGAATGAGGCTTTGTTACCAAAGCCTCATTCTTATCATTTATGTTATTTGCTTGGAATCTTTATAGCTTGTTCAGGGAATATTAAATGAGGATTTGCTATCTTGTTGTATTCAGCCAATTCCTGATAAGTAAAGCCATATTTTTCTGCTATTTTCCACAAAACGTCGCCCGGAACCACTATGTAAATCACTTCTTCTGCAGGTTCAGGTTCAACCGGTTCAGGCTCAACAGGCTCAGGCTCAACAGGCTCAGGTTCAACCGGCTCAGGTTCTTCAACAACAGTTTCCAAAACCTTAATTCTTCCTGAAACTTCGCTTCCTGCAGTCCCGTTAGTAGCGAGATAATCTATTACTATTTCTTCATAGGTTCCGTATAATGCTTCAACCTTATAGTCAGCAAGCATTTCATAGCCGTCTCCGCCATCTGCCATAAAGTCATTTACCGCAACCGTATATTCTTTGGTTAAATCTAAGGGTTCGCCGCCTACTTTTACTTCTACAACCTTGGAACCAACTTCCTTAGCAGGGTCAAAGGAGAATTCAAGTCCGCTCACCTGGAGGAAGGCTCCCTTAGCTGCAGGATAATCGCTTACAGACCATTCCAGCATGGCTTTAAGGTCTTGACCTGTAATTTTCTTTACAACAATCAGGTTACCAAAGGGGAATATAGCAGCTATCTTACCTTTTGTTATATCACCAACCGGTACATCCTCTCTGATACCGCCGCCGTTTACAAAGGCAACGTCAGCACCAGTTGCAGTCCTTGCTGCATCTGCTGAGAGGTTTCCAAGATTTGTTTCTTTGGTCCTTACATTTTCTCTCACTCCGTCCAAATATACATCAGTTGATGCAACTACTACCTGGAATGCCGGGTCGTTTTTCGGGTTGATTGATTCGATATATGCCGCTAAATCCGGGTCGGGAACAACATCTGCAGTGTCTGCGACAGGTAGAAGTCTTGCTGATATACCTGTAACCTCACCGTTTAAAACTTCAATATCAACATAACCCAAGTTTTCACCGTAATTCTTTGTTTGAACAATCAATGTATCATTTTCCAATTGACCGGCTTCTAATATCGTATGGCTGTGTCCGTCAATAATCAGGTCGATTCCTTCCACACCCTGGGCTAAAGCTTTTGAAGTTATAGTCGAACTTTCATCAAGTCCCAAATGTGCCAGTGCAATTATTACATCAGCCTTGTCTTCAAGTTCCTTTACCATTTCTTTTGAAACTTCAATAGGATCTTTAAATGTTAAACCTTCTACATTCTTAGGATGTGTCACAATCACGGTATCAGGAGTAGATAGACCAAAAATACCTACCTTAACGCCGCCTACCTCTTCAATAGCATATGGAGTAAAAAGATAATCTCCGTTTTCATCAACGATATTGGCGCTCAGCATTCCTACCTTAGACATATCCTTTAATTCAAGCAATCTTTCTTGGCCGTAATTAAAGTCATGGTTTCCTAAAGTCATGTAATTATAACCTGCTGCTTCCAATACCTTAATTGCATTTTCACCCTTGGAGATGTTTACTATCGGCATACCGTGGAGGGTATCTCCGGCATCAAGAACCAAGGTGTTAGGGTTTGCTTCTTTTGCTTCCTTAATGAGGGTTGCTATTTTGGCAAAACCTATTACGGAATCTGAACCTTCTAATCTTGAATGGGTGTCATTAGTGTGAATAATAGTAATTTTCACGGTTTCAGCATCTTGTCCGAAAGCGAAGCTGAAACTGCTTAGAATCAGCAATACAACTAAAACTAAACTCAATACTCTTTTCATTGACTTTTCCTCCTCATTTTTTTTGGTAGAGACATATATATTATACAGTCAGGGCAGTGGAATTTCAAGACAACTTTTGCCTGCCCTTCAAGAATTAAGCATAAGGGACACAATTTTCATAAACTTCAAAAAAACATCGGATACTTGTTGACAACAACAATAAATTTTTATATCATGTATACAAATTAATAGTTACTGTGAAGAGGAATAGTAGATATACACGGCCTATAGAGAGAAAATCACCGGTGGAAGATTTTCGGCCCTATGTATTTTGAACCCGCCTTGGAGTATTTGAGTGTGGCAACTCAAAGGGTCCCCCCCTTATATAAACGAGAACTGTCGACGGATGATTCTATTGACAGTAATTAGAGTGGTACCGCGGAAATCCGCCTCTTGGTTTAAGAGGCGGTTTATTTTTAGCAAGTATAATTGTAATAAAATATCTGTAAATGTATGAAAGAAGGGAGTAATAATGTCTAAAAAAGAAAAAGAATTTGTAAAAGAGATAACCCCCATGGAGGAAGACTTCAGCAGGTGGTATACGGATGTAATAATGAAGAATGAATTGGTTGACTATTCACCGGTTAAAGGCTTTATGGTAATCAGACCTTACGGTTATGCCTTGTGGGAGAAAATTCAGGAATATGCGGATGCGAAATTTAAGGAAACAGGCCATAAAAACATGTATTTTCCTCTGTTGATTCCCGAAAGTCTATTAAATAAGGAGAAGGAACATGTTGAAGGCTTTGCTCCCGAAGTTGCCTGGGTTACCAGGGGAGGAAGCCAGGACCTTGCTGAAAGGCTTGTCATAAGGCCTACATCAGAAACAATCATTTGCCACATGTATGCAAAATGGCTTAATTCATACAGGGACCTGCCCTACTTGTATAACCAGTGGTGCAGTGTTGTCAGGTGGGAAAAAACAACCAGGCCTTTTTTAAGGACATCGGAATTTCTCTGGCAGGAAGGTCACACCCTTCACGAAACAGAGGAGGAAGCCCAGGCCGAAACCTTACAAATGCTAGATATATACAGGCAGTTGGCGGAAGACTTAATGGCTATGCCGGTAGTTGTTGGCCAAAAAAGCGAAAAAGAAAAATTTGCAGGCGCCTATGCCACCTATACCATGGAGGCTTTGATGCATGACGGCCAGGCCCTACAGGCAGGAACATCCCATAACTTAGGCCAGCATTTTGCCAAAGCTTTTGATATTAAATTCCAAGGCAGAAACGGCCAGGAGCAATACCCCTATTCTACTTCGTGGGGAATTTCCACAAGATTAATCGGCGGTTTGATAATGGTTCATTCCGATAACAGGGGCTTGGTACTTCCTCCTAAAATGGCGCCTGTACAGGTTGTCATAATTCCCATAGCGCAAAAGAAAGAAGGCGTCTTGGAGAAAGCTAATGAATTGTTCGACAGATTAAAAGCAAAAGGAATAAGGGTAGAGCTTGATGACAACACGGAATATTCACCCGGCTGGAAATTTAACCAATACGAAATGAAGGGTTATCCTATTCGTATTGAAATTGGTCCCAGAGACATTGAAAACAACCAGGCGGTTGCCGTTCGAAGAGATAAATTGGAGAAAGAAATCTTATCCCTTGACGATATTGATGACAAAATCGCCCAAATGCTCGATGCAATGCAGAAAGATTTATTTGAAAAAGCAAAGGCCCACAGGGAAGCCCACACTTATATAGTAGAGGACTATGACCGGTACAAAAAAGATTTGCCCACCCGTCCCGGATTTGCAAAAATGATGTGGTGCGGCGAAAGAGAATGTGAAGACAGGCTGAAGGAAGAAACCGGTGCAACCATAAGATGTATTCCTTTCGACCAGGAAAACTTGGGCGACAAGTGCCACATCTGCGGTAAGCCTGCTAAACACATGATTTACGCAGCAAGAGCATATTAGTTGTCCCAACTATAAATTTCAGGGACGGTTCTTTTCGTTCTCAAAGTAAGGATGATAGAACCGTCCCTGGTATTTTCTTGAGAACGAAAAGAACCGTCCCTGGAATTGCGAAATTGTTGACAGCAAAAAATGAGGGTGTTATAATCTTATTAAAAAACTGACCGGTCGGTCGGAAAATCTGGAGGGTAAGTTGAGAAGAATATTGACATTATTATTAATTACTGCATTTATTTTCACAGGCTGTACTGCAGGCCAGGAAACAAAGGCAGATGAAGAAGAGGCTTATACGGCAGTGGAAGTGGAAATTCTTCAGCCTATGGAGCTATACATAGAAAACCTTATGACCGGAAAAGTATTTGCGGATAAGGATGTTTTTGTAATCCCTTTAGTAGCGGGAAAGGCAGAAAAAGTTAACGTAAAAGTCGGCGACAGGGTAGAAAAGGACCATGTGCTTTTTGTCATGGATAAGGAGGATATCCAAAAGCAGGTCAACCAAGCTTATGCTGCTTACGAGGCGGCAAGGGCCGGCTTTGAAGTGACCTCTGCTCAAATACAAACCGCCAAGGATAACCTTGAGCGCATTAAAAAACTCTACGAGGAAGGAGCCGTTCCGGAAACCCAGTATGAACAGGCAAAATTAGCCGCTTCCGATGAGGCTTTGGAGGCGGCAAGGATGGGTGTGGAACAGGCCAAGGTAGCCTATTCCAACGCAGCATCCATGCTTAAAAATGCTGAAGTAAAGGCACCCATATCAGGGGTGGTTTCAAGTGTCAACATTGTTGAAGGTGAATATGCATCATCTGCCAATCCGCCTGTGACAATTGTTGATTCAAACAGTGTAACCGTTGAGTTTGGAATAGCCGCAAGTCTTGTCAACAAGGTGAAAGCCGGGGATAAGGCTCTTGTTGAAATAAGTTCAGCAGGCTATAAAAATGAAGCCGTGATAAACAGTGTAAGCTCATCTGCAGATATTATGACAAATCTTTATACCGTAAGTATTGTACTTGAAAATGACGGTACAATTAAACCGGGTATGTTTGCCAAGGTTTATTTGAAGACCGACAATATTGGCAATGCCCTTGCCGTGAGGGCTGAAGCCGTTAAAGAGCGCGACGGCAAACAATTTGTCTTTGTTGCAGAGGGTGATGCAGCCCTCCAAAAAGAAGTTACTACAGGCCTTGATACCGGAGCTTATATTGAAATAAAGTCAGGTCTTTCGGAGGGGGATAAGGTTATTGTGAAAGGCCAGGATTACATAAGCCATGGCAGCAAAATAAAGGTTGTAAGGGGTGAATAGGAATGCTTGCAAAATTTTCGGTTAAAAAACCCGTTACAATCACCATGATGATATTAATAGTGATTGTTATAGGGGCAGTATCCTTAAGCAAGCTCCAGATTGACTTGCTTCCACAAATGGACCTGCCATATGTAATGGTTCAAACAACCTATCAGGGAGCAGGGCCAGAAGAAATTGAAAACATCATATCGATTCCCTTGGAGCAAACCCTGTCCACGGTTGAAAACATAGAAGATATTATTTCAATTTCCAGTGAAGGATCTTCACTCTTGTTGATGCAGTTCGCCTTTAACACCGATATGGATGAAATAATGCTTCAGGTAAGGGAAAGAATTGATATCATCAAAGGCTTTTTGCCTGAGGGGACATCTTCACCCTTAGCCTTAAAACTGGACCCTAATGCCATTCCCATAGTTCAACTGGCAGTTTCAAGCAAGGGAGACCTTTATACCACTCAAAAGATAGCAGAGGATGTAATATCACCTCGATTCGAGCGATTAGAAGGCACTGCTTCCGCTACGGTAACGGGAGGGCTGGACCAGGAAGTCGAAATAATGTTGAAAGAAGAAGTGATTAAAGGTTACAATTTAAGCTCTTCTTATGTTGGCCAGATACTTAGAGCCGAAAATTTAAATATGCCCGGAGGGACGGTAAAAAAAGGGAACAACGAACTTACGGTAAGGACAATGGGTGAATTCAAATCCATCGAAGAAATTAGAAATCTGCCCATACCTTTAACTAGGGGGGGGACCATAAGGCTTAAAGATATAGCCGACGTAAGTTTAAAAAGCAAGGAACAAGCTTCAATAACCAAATTAAACGGCAAGGAAGTTGTTCAGATATCCATAATGAAGCAATCCGATGCCAATACCGTCAATGTTGCCAATGCAATAGATAAAGAAATCGAAAAATTAAAAACTGAATACCCTGATTTAGAATTAGTAACCGTGTTTAACCAGGCAGATTATATTAATTTAGCCATTAAAAACTTAATCAGCACTGCAGCAAAGGGCGGTATTTTAGCAATAATCATACTTTTGGTTTTCCTAAGAAGCTTTAAAACCACCTTGGTTATAGCTGTTTCAATACCTTTTTCGGTAATAACCACATTTGTAATAATGTTTTTCTCCGGCATAACCTTAAATATGATGACTCTTGGAGCCTTTGCCCTGGCAGTGGGGATGCTGGTGGACAACTCCATTGTTGTTCTTGAAAACATATACAGAAACAGAAGCTTAGGGTTAGACAGGGTCATTGCATCGGTTGACGGAACAAATGAAGTTTCAATGGCAATTACAGCTTCCACCTTGACCACCATTGCAGTATTTATTCCCATTGTGTTCACAGGCGGACTTGCTGCAATTTTGTTTAAAGAATTTGCACTTACAATAACAATTGCTTTATTGAGTTCATTGCTTATCGCCTTAACATTAGTTCCCATGCTGTCATCAAAGTTGGTTTCAGTAAAGAATTTGGAATCTGAAGAGGCACAGGAGAAAAGACAAGGACCCTTGGTCGTTTTTTATAAAAAAGTATTAAGTTTTAGTTTAAGGCACCGTTTAATTACAATACTGGCAAGTATAGGACTATTTGTTGTAAGCATATTAATGGTAATATCCGTAGGAGCGGAATTTTTCCCTGCCACCGATGAAGGTATGATTAATATAAGCGCTGATTTGCCGGCAGGCTCCGAAACGGAGGAAATAGATGCAATGCTTGAAGAAATTGAAGATGCAATAGCTGGAATACCTGAAATCGAAACAGTATTTACCTCAGCGGGAGGCGGCCAAATGTACGGTATGGGGAGTTCTTCCACCGGTTCTGTGGTTGTTCTGTTAAAGAACCTGGATGAAAGAGACAGGAGCGCAAAAGAAATAAGCGATGAAATAAGGGCACTGACAAAGGATATACCCGGAGCGGAGATAAGTGTTGCGGAATCCTCAACAATGATGATGGGCATGGCCACCGGAGCCATAAGTATCAGTATTAAGGGTGATGATATAGATACCTTGAAAACTATCGGGGACGATTTTAAGAAGATAATTGAAAGGGTTGAAGGAACGAGAGAAGTTACCACAAGCTACGAGGACGGAATTCCCCAAGTTCAAGTAATAACCGACAGGAACATTGCATCCCAATACGGATTAACAACCGCACAAATCGGAAGTTCCATAACAAATGCCATGTCCGGGTCAAATGTTACAAAGTTTAAGGTTAACGGGGATGAAATAGATGTTGTGTTAAAGGGAGATAATATTTACGGAGAAAGCATATCATATTTGGAAATGCTCCCGGTTGAAACTCCCATGGGAACCACCGTACCCCTGTCGGAAGTTGCCCGTATAAGAGTCGAAAAAGGACCCATAAGTATACAGAGGGAAAACCAGGTCAGAGTTTTAACCGTATCAGGGAGTGTTGTGGGAAGAGATATTCAATCTGCTTCCCAAGAAATAGAGGACCTTTTGAATGATTATGAAATGCCCTTCGGCTACACCTACAAATTTGGAGGAGAAGTAGAACAGATAGAAGAAACCTTTACGGACCTGTTTTTGGTAATGCTGTTGGCAGTTGCCTTGGTTTATATGATAATAGCAGCCCAGTTTGAATCCTTGATCCAGCCCTTGTCAATCATGTTTTCCGTCCCCCTGGCCCTGTCCGGAGGCTTTATAGGATTGTTTGTCACAGGCCTTCCTCTCAACGTAATAGGAATAATAGGCTTGATAATCCTGGTAGGAATTGTCGTTAATAATGCCATAGTGTTGGTGGATTATATCAACAAGAGGCGGGGAAGAGGAGAAGATAGGGATGCTGCAATCATGAAGGCAGGCCCCATAAGAATACGGCCGATTATGATGACCGCCCTGACCACCATCTTAGGCTTACTGCCCATGTCCTCGGGTATAGGGGAAGGGGCTGAACTTTCCCAATCCATGGGTGTTGTTGTGATCGGAGGCTTGTCCCTTTCAACAGTCTTAACATTGGTAATAATTCCTGTTATGTATACTATATTTGATGACATTTCGGAATTTTTCAAAAGAAAGATTAAAAGAGAAGCAATTAGGGAGATAACGGAGTAGGAGCAAGGGAGGTATCATGGAAGAAAAAAATCAAAAACGCCGGGATATATTGAAGTCAGCCATGGTTTTATTCAGGGATAAGGGGTTTCACAATACAAAAATGGAGGATATTGCAGCAGGTGCAGGTGTCGGAAAAGGAACCCTGTATGAATACTTTGAAAGCAAACAAGACATATTCGATGAAACCTGCATTGAATATGTAAATGAAATAGTAAATAAAATAAAATGTATTTCTGATTTAAAAGATACCTTTCACAATAAATTATTGATTTTATTCAACGAAAACCTTAAGATGGAATCAGACATTACCTTAGACGATGTCTTGTCAAGTAAAAACATTATATCGGAAGATGCTATCAAGGCCATAATCGGAAAAATGTTTGAAATGTATGAATTGATATGCGGTATCATTGACCGGGGCAAGGAAGAAGGCGTGGTTATAAGTGACATACAATCCGAAATAATTGCATGCATCCTTATTGGCACCATGGGTCAATATATAAGATTAAAGTCCCATAATAAGGAAGATGTGATTAAGGAAGATGATATAATCTTTGATTTATTGTACAAGGGTTTTGCCGTAAAATAACCAACAAGGGAGGAAAAAATGAAAAGAATAATATCTTTACTAATACTGCTGTTGCTGGTGTTAGGCACATTTACAAACGTGGCTGCAGCAGAAGACGCTGTTGAAGTCCAGGTAACATCGGTTGAAACTATGGAAGAAGCGGAGCCCATGATGCTGTCCATGGAGGATGCGGTGAGAATAGCAACAGAAAACAGCAGGGAAATGTGGAAAATAGATGACGCAATCGCTCAGGTTAAAGAGGCAAGAAAAGATGCAAAAAATGCGAAGGACCTGGCAGAGTTGATTATGGGCATGTCCCTGCCTGAAATTCAAGCAGTATTTGGTCCTGAATTTGATGTAACAAGCAATCAGGTTGAAAGAATATTGGCTAAAAATAATTATTATATTATTTATGCCGATACCCAGCAGGAACAATTGGAAAAAAGCAGGGAAGTGCTTTTGGCAGGCATTGAAATAGAAACAAAGTCACTATATTACAATGTGCTTTTGGCGGAAAAGTCAATTGAAATCAACAAGATAAACTTGAGCAAGGCAGAAGAACAGCTGCGAGTCGTTAATTTAAAATTCAATAACGGGTCTGCAACAAAGGCGGAAGTTCTAAATGCTGAAATGGCTGTTCAAAAGGCTAAGACGGAACTTGATTCTGCAATGGATGATTACAATATAGCCGAATTAAATCTGTTGAACAAATTGCAGCTTCCATTTGATACAAAACTGACACTGACAGATAAAGAATTTACATATGTACCGACGGAAGAAATAAATTTAACTGAAGCAATCGAACAAGCAAAAGCAGAAAGACCTGAAATACTTACAGCTGAAAACAACTTAGAGCTTCAAAAAATAGAAACCCATGCTTACACTGCTTACTACACATCAAACTTAAGACAGCACAAGGCAGCAAAGGAAAAGCTCAAGGATGCGGAGTTAAATGTACCCCAGGCCTACAAGGATATTGAATTGGACGTTAGAAAATCATACTTGAACTTGATAAAAGCAGAAAGAGCCCTAATTAACATGGAAAAAACCCTTGAACTGGCTAAAGAGGCAGCAAGGATAAACCAGCTCCTCTACGATAACGGAATGGCTACTAACCTTGATGTTTTAGAAGCCAATGCAGGTTTAGCCCAGGCTGAAATAGGACGTTATCAATTATTGGTTGCTTACAATATAAGCAAACTCATGTTTGATAAATCAAACATTTTTGGAAGCATCGCAACCTCTCCCCAAACTTCCGAGTCCGCCGAATTTTAGGGACGGTTCTTTTCGTTCTTAGTCATCCTGAGCGAAGCGAAGGATCTTATGAGATCCTTCGGGCTAAAGCCCTCAGGATGACACTAGGGGGTATTGACACTTAAGTGTATTCATTTCAATGACGAAAATATGTAAGGGCCGCTTATCAGCGGCCCTTCGTGTCATTCTGAGCATCAGCGAAGACTCTCTTATTAAGTGTTTCAGAAAGTATTTTTAACCCTGTCAGGGAAAATCCCACGTACATGTTTATTCCGAACACGAATCCCCCTATTCCATAAAGCATTAAAGCCCTGAAATACTTTCCTGCAAAAGAATTAAACATTTGGTGGATTTTTTCTGGTTCCATTTTTTCGATTTCTTCCTCTGCAATTTTGTCAAATTCAACCGTCTTCAGAATATCATCCATGTTTCTTTTCAGTGCCTCGATGCTTGATTCCGCAAATATATTAACGGTGTATTCCTTAGACCTTGAATCGATGAAATTAAAATTACAGTTCACAGCCGAGTCAAATATGGTATTGAGGATTTGCTTAAGCTCCTTTTCGGCTTCATAATTGATTAAGAGCTTTTGAACGAACATTTGAGCAGAACATTTGAATTCATCCCTGTTAATATAATGATCCAAACAAATGTCTTTATTGTATTTTCTGTATTCTTTTATCAAAAATTCGAATACTTTCTTTATGCCGTCATCTTTATCAAGTATATGACTTATATTCTTTCCTATCCCGTATATGTCATCCCGAGTAAAATTGAAGAAAATATCACCGAATCTTAAATCCATGAATTCAGCTGCTGCAGAGCTTGCGAAAGAAAAAATATCCTCTTTTGTTTTATCTTTATTGTCAGTTAAATAAGAATACAAGGTATCAGAAAATGCATTTATTTCAGATTCATAAGACTTGATGAAGCTTCCGGGGTCCTTCAGGTTAAATAAGTCTAATGTGTCATTTAATTTCCTGCCTTTTGTTTTATTGTAAAGTTCCAAAAGCAAATAGTCTATTTTAGATTTCAGCTTTTCCTTGTTTGCAGATAAATACCTTTCAATCACTTCATTTATTTGCAGCTTGTTCAAACCCGTATATAAGACTTCGACCCTAGCCTTATAAAACCTGTTATTGATAAAGTCAGACATAATTTCATTTATTTCATGTTTTTTCACTTGCATGAAGACAGGCAGTTTTTCGGTCATTATTTTGCCAACCAAATCATCAATAAGCTTATCGCCGTCCACAAAGGCATAAAATCCGCCCTCAATAAAGCCTAAGCTTGCTTTAAATTCTGCTCGCAGGGATGCGGAAACAACTGCCTTGTTTTCTGCAAGATTGTCCTTGATTATTTGTAATGCCTTATTGAGGATTTGAGGCAGGTTCCTGTCTATATAGGCCTTTATTCTGCCGTCGAACAATTCTTCAAAGGTTTTATCCCTCTCAAATAATTTGTTAAAGGTGGCGATGACTGCCGATGAAACATTATTTTTAAAAGCCTCCGAAAACACGGCTTCATTTATCTTTTCGGAAAAACGGGACACATCATTTTCATTGAATACTTCTTCGATGGTTTTGTCGGTTTTCTTTATATACTTATCTTCATACTTAATAATTTGAGCTTTTATGACGGACGGCTTCATAAAATTGATTATTCCATCATATAATTTGCCGGCTTTATCTCTTAAAAGCTCATTGATAAACCTCATTGAAAAAATACTCTTCAATTTTTTTTCGGACCTAATTGCTGAATAAAGTCCCTTGCTTATATCATCGGTTTTTATGCTTCCACCAATAAAATTGCTCAAATTTTCTATACTTTTGTCACTAAGGAGGGACGAAAGCTTTGCCCTTGAAATCATTTCATACAGGTAATTACTCAAGGCACTTAAGTTTTTCAAAGCGGTATGTCTTAGAAAATTAAAGGTTCCCCTAATTATTCCTTCTCGATTTTTCATCAGCAGGCTGCCGAGGGCGGCAAAGTCATCTTCAGCAATGCTTTCTATAAAGCCATCCTTGATCTTATCCTTATGCCTCTCAAACAATTCATTTATGCTTTTTTTGCTCAATAGGTTGGTATCGATGTAATAGGCCGTGGATTTTGCAAAATTTTTCTGGTTTTTAACGATGTAGCCTAATGAAAAATTCCGCAGGAAGGGGATTTCAGAAAACATTTTTATTTCTTTATAGGGCTTGAATATCATATTTATGGCTATTACATTTGTAATAAAGCCTACAAAGGCATAGGTTGCCATGTTTGCAAAATTTATCTCGGAAGGGTCGAGGGGAGAATTCTGAACCCCGGCCAATATGAGGCCTGCAATAACCCCCAATACTCCGCCGAAAAACATTATGGGCTTTAATTCCCTTCCTATAAAATCATTGGCAAAGCCAACCAGCTCATCATCGGTGAGCTTATTCAGGTTGTCAGAAACGATCCCCTTGACGGACCCCTTCAAAATAATATCCGAATTGTTTATGGTATACCTTCGAATGGTTTCTGAACTGTTTTCTGTTATGTTTTCTATGGAATTTAATTTATCCAGGGCTAAGGACAGGTTAAGGTCTCTTAGCTTTAGAGCTTCATTTTTATACTTAGCATAGGCCCCCTTGTGAATAAGGCCGGTTAATTCCTTGCTTTTTAATCGGTTTCCTTCTATATCTAAACTGCCTATTTTCTCTCTAATATAGGTTTTGATTGAACTACCTTCTGCCCAGTACTTTTCTTTCAAATAATCAGAGGCTTTTTTTACATATGCATCCAAATTGTCTTCGCCTAACAGGATTTTAAGCTCCTTGGACATGACTGATTCTAAGTAGTGTCTTGATTTGTTTTTCAAAAATTCCCTCACGGTCCCGGATGACAATACTTTTTCCACGGTCAAGTCAAACCTTGGCAAAATATCTTTTACTTTAAGTTTTCCAAAGTAATTTTCAAGGCTTTCAATAATTACGGCACCATTTTTATTCATGTAATCTTTAAGGATGTCATACCCCCTGTCAATATTGAAGTTGCTTTCAACCGCTGTAACTATTTCACTTATGGTTATGGTATCCAAGCCCTCAATAATTTTATTGCTTATTTGGATGCTCAGTTTTTCCGACCCTGCAAACTGTTTGATATATGAAATAATCTTGTCAACAATGCCGTATTTTTTACTTAAATTGTCAAAATAAGCGTTTTTAAAGCTTTTAAGGAGCTTTGCCCTTAAACCTTCCGCCTCATTAAGGACCTGGTCAATGGAATCTTCAATAATCCTGTCAATCTGTCTGCTGTTTTTTTGAACATAGCCTACTAAATGTTCGCTGATATAAGGCAGATTATCTTTGATGTATTTTTTGAGACTCCTTTCAAATGCCGGGTCAATTATGGAATACAAGGTTTTATTCAGGCCCTTCCCGTATGATAATAAGGACCGGTAGACCTTATAGACTGCACTATGGACTTCCGCCCGGGAAAAAAGAGAAGCTGCTTTTTCCTTGTCAATTTTTATTATATCTTTAATTTGTTTTTCATAAAAAACATTTAATGCTTCACTTAAAGCAGCATCAAATGATAAAAATATTTCAGGGTCAGCATTAGCAGCCGTAATTTCAACTGCCTTATTTACTAAGTTATCGATTCCCGGCATATCAAAAGCAAAAATATCCGAAAGTTT
>JAAYOE010000067.1 GCA_012520455.1 Tissierellia bacterium | reverse complement strand
GTGCGCAGATTCCGGTAGGTTCAACCATAACCTTCAAGCTTACACCCCTTGCTCATCATGCCTTGACTCAGCTTGAAAATAATTCAAAGGACGTGCTAAGGGATGTGGATTTAAAAGATTCTGTCGGCACATATACTGTTGATGTCACTGAAGACATTGACCTAAATGCTACCTTTGAGATTGCGGAATACCATGTTTCTATAGTCAAAACAGGCACAGGAAACGGCACCGTGACTGTTTCGGCTGACGGAATCACTTTATCCAAAGACGGTTACCTTCCCGCCGGAAGCCAAGTATCGATTGTAGCTGCACCAGACAATGATTCCGACTTCAACTGTATGTCAATCGGAAACACACCAGCTGCAAATGAAGCTTACACCACCATCAGCAAACTTGACAGTGACCTCAAGATTACCGTAGTATTTGACGCAACGTCCAAGATTGTTACCTACAATACCCCTGCAAACGGAACACTAAGAGTATGCGATTCACAGGGTAATTATATCAAGAGCGGCCAGTCGGTGGAAGTTGGTACAATCCTTATCATCTCGGCAATACCTGATGATCACTATGTTTTAGATTCTTTAAAAGCAGGCGGCTCTTCCATAAGCGGCAACACTTATTCAGTGGACGCCTCAAAGACTAACTTAATTGAAGCACACTTCAAGCTGGCAGAGGTAAAAGTGACCCTATCCGATACGGACAACGGCACCATTAAAGCCTACACCTATGACGGTACTGAAATTCCA
This sequence comes from Tissierellia bacterium, assembly GCA_012520455.1. Taxonomy (GTDB): domain Bacteria; phylum Bacillota; class Clostridia; order Tissierellales; family Sedimentibacteraceae; genus Sedimentibacter. Next base: position 16,900 of record JAAYOE010000067.1, on the reverse strand, counting down.
AGCGGCAGCTACATAGCGGTTGGTGAGAAAATTCGGGTTGTGGCAACGCCAAAGAATGAGAATTTCCAACTTGATACTCTCAAGATGAATGGAAACAACATTAAAAACGGCAGCCAGAACACCGTACCGGCAGAAGATGTTACCCTCAGTGCTACCTTCAAGTATGTAGGGGATATGCCTTCCATTGGTGGCGATACCGGCGGCGGCAGCGGTGACGATACCGGCGGCGGCGGTGGTGGCGGTGGAAGTACCGCAATACAAGAGACCGAGACTGCAACATTTGAATCCATCAGCGTCCTCACAACTGACGGCAGCCTGACAGCACTGGGTACAATAACGGAATCAGATGATGAAACAGTCGTGACAGTCTCAGGAGAATCCTTTGCAAAACTTGCAGATCACGCTGAAACCAATAGTACCGGAATAGTATTTAATGCCGGACTTGGATCTGTAACCTTCAATAGTAAAGCCCTGTCCTATATTGATGGCATTGCGGATTCAGGGGATGTCGTCCTGACAGTCAGCAAAGTGAGCCCCGATGTCCTTTCGGAAGAAAACCGAAGGCTCGTAGGCAATCATCCGGTTTATGATTTCTCTCTCACGGCAGGAGATGTAAAAGTGAACACCTTTGGCGGGGGCGAAGTAAATATAAGCATCCCCTACACTTTAAAGCCCGGTGAGACTGCTGAAACACTTGTTGTATACTACATTGATGATGCAGGAATCCTTAAAACCATCCGTGGAGCATATCATGCGGACACCGGAACTGTTGATTTCACAGTCACCCACTTCTCCTATTACACAATGGGGAACAACCCGGTTGATTTCAGGGATGTTCCGGCGGAATCCTGGTACTATAAACCGGTATCCTTTGTAGCAGCCCGGGGTATAACCCTTGGCCTGAAAGAAGGTATTTTCGGTCAATCCTTTGTTGAGGCGGGTATAGTATCCGGAAGCGACGGATTCCTATATCCCGCAAGCATGTCCACCAGAGCCCAGATGGCACAAGTTTTATACAAATTGTTATCCAAATAAGCCAGACATTGGATAAAAGCAAGGCGGCAGGCTTTAAGCCTGCCGCCTTTTGTATGCAACAAAATTTGGGGACGGTTCTTTTGGAAAGAACCGTCCCCAAACAATTGAGATCCTTCGCTTACGCTCAGGATGACAACTATATTAAACTAATTCGATTATCGCCATTTCTGCTCCATCCCCTCTTCTGGGGCCTAATTTCAGAATTCTGGTGTATCCACCGTTTCTATCCTTATATTTAGGAGCAACTTCTTCGAACAGCTTATATACGGCTTCTTTGTCGTATAAATAAGCCAATGCTTGACGTCTTGCGTGCAGGTCTCCTCTTTTCCCTAGAGTGATGGTTCTTTCTGCTACTCTTCTGAGCTCTTTGGCCCTTGTAACTGTCGTCCTTATCCTGCCATGCATGATAAGGTCAGCAGTCATATTTCGAAGCATAGCCACTCTATGGTCAGATTTAACCCCTAGCTTTCTGTGACTTCCCATTTAGTCCTCCTTTTTAAGCTAATTATCGTTTTTTCTGAGAGACAATCCTAATTCTGCAAGTTTCTTGGATACTTCATCCAAAGATTTTTTACCTAAGTTTCTTACCTTCATCATATCTTCTTCAGTCTTGTAGGTAAGCTCCTCTACAGTATTTATTCCTGCCCTCTTCAGACAATTGTAAGACCTTACCGATAAGTCAAGTTCCTCTATTGTCATTTCCAATACTTTTTCTTTTTCGTCTTCTTCTTTTTCAACCATGATTTCCACATCATTCACATGGTCTGTCAATGATATGAACAAGTTGAGATGTTCATTCAATATTTTTGCCCCTAAAGAAACTGCTTCTTCAGGCTCTATTGTGCCGTTAGTCCAAACTTCAAGAGTAAGCTTGTCGAAATCCGTTCTGTTTCCTACCCTTGTATCTTCAACCGTAAAGTTTACCTTTTTTACGGGGGTATAAATAGAGTCGATAGGGATAACTCCGATTGCCTGGCTGTCCTTCTTGTTTCTTTCCGCTGTCACATAACCTCTTCCCTGCTCCATTTCCATTTCGATAATGAGCTCTGCCCCTTCTTCAAGAGTTGCGATATGCAGATCTTCGTTTACTATCTCCACGTCTCCGCCGGTAATTATGTCTGCTGCCGTAACTTCCTTGGGTCCCTTTGCATCTATCAGAAGCTGCACAGGCCCCGGTACATTCATCTTAGCAGCCAAGTTCTTAATGTTAAGAATTATTTCCGTTACATCTTCTCTAACGCCCGGTATGGTCGAAAACTCATGCAACACTCCCTGAATGTTTATCGAAGTAACAGCCGCTCCCGGTAACGATGAAAGAAGTATTCTCCTCAATGAATTACCGATTGTAGTTCCATAGCCTCTTTCTAACGGCTCAACCACGATTTTGCCGTAGGTATTATCGTCATTCTTTTCATTTAAAGTAATATTAGGTTTTTCTATCTCTATCATCCCAACCCTCCTTAATTATTGGTTTGTCGAGGGTAATAATCCCTATATGCTATTACTTGGAGTAGAACTCGACAATCATATGCTCTTCTATTGGTATTTCAATATCTTCTTTAGCAGGCTCAGCGATTATTCTCCCCGTGAAGTTTTCAGGTTCAACCTGGAGCCACTGGGGTGCGGTGTTTCTGTGATTTTCTGCTAAAGCTTTAAATTTATCGGAACCTTGGCTTTTTTCCTTAACCTTTATCTCGTCACCAACCTTCAATATCATCGACGGGATATCGGCTTTCTTTCCGTTTACGGTAAAATGACCGTGAACTACCAATTGTCTTGCTTCAGGTCTTGAACTTGCAAAGCCTAAACGGTAAACTACATTGTCAAGTCTCAGCTCTAACAATTTCAACAAGTTATCCCCTGTTTTTCCTGACATTTTTTCTGCTATATTGTAATACTCTTTGAACTGATCTTCCAATACTCCGTAATATCTTCTGACCTTTTGTTTTTCTCTTAACTGGGTACCATAGTTGGTAAGTTTCTTGTTACTCTGACCATGCTGGCCCGGAGCGTAATTTCTCCTTCCGATTGAGCATTTGTCCGTATAACATCTGTCACCTTTCAAATATAACTTTAAACCTTCTCTTCTGCATATTCTGCATACAGGCCCGGTATATCTTGCCATCTTTTCACCTCGTTTCTATTATACTCTTCTGCGTTTTGGCGGTCTGCAACCGTTGTGGGGTATGGGAGTAACGTCCTTTATCAAATTAACCTCAAGTCCGGCTGCCTGCAGTGACCTTATTGCTGCTTCTCTTCCTGAGCCCGGTCCTTTAACATATACTTCTACTGTTTTTAACCCATGCTCCATGGCTTTCTTTGCTGCTTCTTCAGCAACCATGCTTGCTGCATATGGCGTAGACTTTCTTGAACCCTTAAATCCTATCTGTCCTGAACTTGCCCAAGAAATTGCGTTTCCCTGCAAGTCGGTAAGAGTAACAATTGTATTGTTAAAGGTAGACTTAATATGTGCCTGGCCTTTTTCGATGTTTTTACGTTCTCTTTTTCTTACTCTTGTAGTTTTTTGTTGTTTTTTAGCTGCCACTTAAGTCCCTCCTTTTATTTTTTAGATTTTTTACCTGATACTCTCTTAGGACCTTTTCTAGTTCTTGCGTTATTCTTGGTGTTCTGTCCCCTTACAGGCAATCCTCTTTTATGTCTTATTCCTCTGTAGCAGTTGATTTCTTTTAATCTCTTGATATTCAACGCTACTTCCCGTCTCATGTCTCCTTCAACGGGATGCTTATCAATTTCAGCTCTCAACCTTTGGATTTCGTCTTCCGTAAGATCCTTTATCCTTGTGTCAGGGTTGATTCCTGTTGCTTTTAAAATCTTGTTAGAAGTTGGTCTGCCTATTCCGAAAATGTATGTTAAACCGATTTCAACTCTCTTTTCTCTGGGCAAATCAACGCCGGCGATTCTGGCCATTAAGCTACACCTCCTACCTTAGTAGTACTTAATTTTTTCATATATTTCTTATCCTTGTTTCTGTTTGTGCCTTGGATTTTCGCAAATCACCATGACTTTTCCTTTTCGCCTGATAATTTTGCATTTTTCACACAATTGTTTTACTGATGGTCTTACTTTCACTGTAATCCCTCCTTACTTTTTCCTCCATGTTATTCTTCCCCTTGTCAAATCATACGGTGATAATTCAACAGATACTACGTCTCCGGGAAGAATCTTGATGTAGTTCATCCTCAGTTTCCCAGAAATATGCGCTAAAATCTGGTGTCCGTTCTGAAGCTCTACTGTGAACATTGCATTTGGAAGCGCTTCTATGACTTTGCCTTCGACTTCTATTACATCTTTCTTGGACATTGATCACTCAACCTCCATTTCTTTTGATGCATATGGCTCCAAGAGCTTTCTTATATATGCATCGTCTAAATTTTCGTTGCATTGCAACCTTTCAGCAAATTCTGTCAATACTGTATTATAAACCATTAAATGCTTCACTTTCTTTTTCTTGGGGTTATTTAATTTCCTTAAATCCCCGTCACATACCAACACAAACTGGTCATCAAGAACCCGGCATATGAGAAATACCCTTCCCTTATCCCTGCCGGCCTTTGATTTTACCAATTGACCGATTTTCAAATCCCTCGTAGATTCCACTTGCTCACCCCTAAATAATAGTTAACAATTCCGGCTCACCGTCCGTTATTGCGACCGTATGCTCGTAGTGAGCGGATGGCTTGCCGTCAGCAGTGACCACTGTCCAGTTATTTTCCAAAACCCTCACATTATATGTTCCTGCATTGATCATGGGCTCGATAGCAAGGACCATTCCTTCCTGCAGCCGCGGTCCCTTGCCGGGTTTTCCGAAGTTAGGTACTTGCGGTTCTTCATGCATATGTTTCCCTACTCCGTGCCCCACAAAATCTCTTACTACCGACAGGCCCTGAGACTCTGCATAAGCTTGAATCGCATGTGATATATCGGACAGGCGGTATGAGGTCCTGGCAAACTTGATGCCTTCATAGAAGCTTTGTCTGGTTGCTTCAACCAAATGCTTCTTTTCTTCATCAACTTCTCCGACCAAATAGGTCTTTGCGCCGTCACCAACATATCCTTCAAAGGTTGCGCCAATATCTACACTTACTATATCGCCTTCCTTCAGTTCCCTTTCGGAAGGGAATCCGTGCACCACTTCTTCATTTACCGAAGCACATATGGCAAAGGGAAAACCGTTGTAACCCTTAAATGTAGGAATGGCATTTCGAGATCTCAAGAATTCTTCAACCAACCGGTCAAGTTCCTTGGTTGTGACACCGGGTTTAATATGCCTTCTCACCAATTCATGGGACTCGGCTACCAAACGGCCGGCTTTTCTCATTATTTCAATTTCTCTTCTGGTCTTGAGAATAATCATACTATTTCCTCAGCTGGGCAATTATGTCTTGGCCGACTTGTGCTATGGGTTTTTCACCGTCTATATTGACTATTATACCTTTTTTTGTGTAATAATCAATAAGCGGCTCCGTTTGCTCCCGGTAAACATTGATCCTGTTCTCAACCGTTTCTTGGGTATCATCCTTCCTCTGGATGAGCTCTCCCCCGCACTTATCGCAAACTCCTTCTTTTGAAGGTTTGTTGAATGACATGTGGTATGCCTGGCCGCAGTTTTTACAAAGTCTTCTGCCTACAGCTCTCTCAACTAAAAGCTCTTTTCTGACCCTTATATTTATTACATAATCCAGGCTTTGACCTAGGCTTTTTAAAAAGTCCTCCAAAGCATCAGCCTGGTAGATTGTTCTTGGAAATCCGTCCAAGAGGAATCCTTCCTTGCAATCATCCTCAAGTAATCTGTCTTTTACAAGTTCAATCGTCAAATCATCCGGAACCAGCTTGCCTTGGTCCATGTATTCCATAGCTTTCTTCCCAAGGGGGGTTCCTTCCTTTATATTTTTTCTGAAAATATCTCCCGTGGATATATGGGGTATTGAAAATTCTTTTACAATTGTTTCTGCTTGAGTTCCCTTACCGGCTCCCGGAGGTCCCAATAAAATTGCTCTCATTTTCCTTACCTCTTTCCTACTTCAAAAATCCCTTGTAATGTCTCATTATCATCTGGGCTTCTATCTGTTTCATAGTTTCAAGGGCAACACCTGTTACTATCAATAGCGAGGTTCCTCCAAAATTGATGTTCAAATTCGTAAATGAGAACACCATTGTTGGTATTGTCGCTATTATTGCAAGTGCAAGCGCTCCTGCTATGGTTATCCTGTTCAATACCTTATTAAGGTATTCTGCAGTGGGTCTTCCGGGTCTTATACCCGGTATAAATCCTCCGTTTTCCTTAAGGGTATTAGAATATTCAAACGGGTTGAACTGTACCGCTGTATAGAAATAAGTGAAGAATATAATCAGCAATATATTTAAAATTGTGTAGAAATATATTCCCGGACTTCCTGCTACGGAGAAATATTTTTGAACTCCTGTCGCCATATTAGGGAAGAAGAATGCTAATGTCTGTGGTATTGCCAATAGTGTTGAAGCGAATATTACGGGCATAACTCCCGCCATTAACACTTTCATGGGGATGTGGGTGCTTTGTCCGCCGTACATTTTCCTCCCCACTACTCTCTTGGCATACTGAACGGGTATCTTTCTTTCTCCCTGCTGAATTGCTATTACTCCAACTATTATGAAGAATGCAAATATCAGGAATACAATTATTTCCACTATATTTACCATTCCTGCCTGGGCCTGGTAAAAGACCATTCCGAAATCACGCGGATACTGTGATACTATACCTATCATGATTAACAGTGATATTCCGTTGCCGATTCCTTTTTCCGTAATCAACTCGCCCAGCCACATAAGGAATGCTGTTCCTGCCGTCAATACTATTATTACCGTAGCTATTGATAAAAAGCTTTTTTCAATGATGGCTGAATTAAAGAATCCTATACTGTAAGCTGTAGCTTGAATCAATGCCAATGCAACGGTAATGTATCTGGTCCATTGAGCCATCTTCTTCTTTCCGTCTTCAGCTTTAAAAATCTGTTCTATTTTTGGAATAGCAATCGTCAATAACTGAAGAATAATTGAAGAAGTAATATATGGATAAATATTTAATGCAAATATTGTGAAGTCCTTGAAAGCACCCCCGCTCATCATATTGAAGAAGTCCAATAGACCTCCTGCGGTTCCTTGAAACATGCTTTCAACAACTGACCTGTCAATACCCGGAACAGGTATTACCGCGCCTAATCTGTATACTAAAAGCATTAATAAGGTAAATACTATTCTCTTTCTTAAATCAGGGATTTTCCAAGCATTCTTTAAAGTTTCAAACAACTAAATCACCTCAGCTTTACCGCCGGCAGCTTCAATCTTTTCCACGGCTGATTTACTGAATTTATGAGCTTTAACCGTAAGCTTCTTCCCAAGTTCGCCGTTTCCTAAAATTTTCACACCGTCCAGTTGTTTTTTTAGTATTCCCTCTGATTTAAGAAGCTCCGGAGTAATTACTGCACCATCATCAAATTGATTCAAAACTTCAACATTCAACTCCGCATACTGAGTTCCAAAAATATTTGTAAATCCTCTCTTTGGAAGTTTCCTGTAAAGAGGTATGTTTCCGCCTTCAAATCCCGGTCCTTTGCCTCCGCCCGAACGTGAGCCTTGACCATTCATACCCCTGCCTGCTGTCTTTCCTTGTCCTGAAGCCGTACCTCTTCCTAATCTCTTTTTCTTTCTAGTACTGCCGGGATTAGGTTTTAACTCATGAAGTTTCATTTTTAACACCTCCTCGTAGTTATTCAATAACCTCTACCATAAAGTCAACCTTCTTGATCATTCCTCTGATTTGAGGAGTATCTTCTTTTTCAACTACATGGCCTATCCTTTTCAAACCTAAAGCTTTTATGTTTTTTATATGACTTGGCTTTTTCCCGATTACGCTTTTGATTTGTTTTATTTTAATCTTTGCCATTATGACCACCTCTTAACCTAAAATTTCTTCCACTGTCTTCCCTCTGGTTTTTGCTACCTCTTCAGGGCTCTTAAGGGATTTTAGGGCTTCCATCGTTGCGTTAACCACATTTCTGGGATTGTTTGACCCCAGTGATTTTGTTCTTATATCTCTAATGCCTGCAAGTTCCATCACCGCACGAACCGGTCCCCCGGCTATTATTCCGGTACCTTCTTTTGCCGGTTTTATGAGAACTCTGCCTGCACCATATCTGCCTATTATCTCATGGGGTACCGTTGTATCTCTCAGTGGTACCTTAACCATATTCTTTTTGGCATCTTGGATTGCTTTTCTGATAGCATCCGGAATTTCAACAGCCTTAGCCATTCCGATTCCTACATGGCCATTTTCGTCACCAACAGCAACCAATACGCTGAAACGGAAGTTCCTGCCGCCCTTTACAACCTTAGTTACACGGTTGATGCTGATAACTTTTTCTTTAATATCCAATTGGCTTGCATCTATACGCCCACGTTGCTCCATGATTAACCTCCTTATCTAAAATTCAAGTCCGCTTTCTCTGGCTCCTTCGGCAAGAAGCTTTACTCTTCCGTGATATAAATAGCCGCCTCTGTCAAAAACTACCGCATTTATATCTTTTTCTTTCGCTCTTTCTCCTACTGTTTTTCCGACTAACTTTGCCGCTTCCTGTTTAGTCAGCTCAGCTACCTTGTCTCTCAACTCTTTGTCTAAAGTTGAAGCGCTTACCAATGTTATTCCGGTAGCATCATCAATAACTTGAGCGTATATGTGCTTAGAGCTTTTAAATATATTCAATCTCGGTCTTTCAGGAGTACCTGTGATCTTATTTCTAATCCTCTCGTGTCTTGTTACCCTCTTTTGATTCTTATCAACCTTTTTAAGCAATACACTCACTCCTTTCTCTGCTATTTACCGGTCTTTCCGGCCTTGCGTCTAACAACCTCGTCAGAGTACTTGATTCCTTTGCCCTTGTAAGGTTCAGGTCTTCTCCAGTCTCTGATTACAGCTGCATAATTTCCTACTTGCTGTTTATCTATACCTTTAACAATAATCTTGTTTGTACCCTCAACTTCTGTTTCAATTCCCTCTGGGTCTTCCATTTCAACGGGATGGGACAGACCTAAGTGTAAAACCAGCTTCTTTCCTTGTTTTTGTGCCCTGTATCCGACACCTACGATTTCAAGGGTTTTTTGGTATCCTTCCGTAACGCCTGTAACCATGTTGTTGATTAAAGTTCTTGTAAGTCCGTGAAGCGACCTGTATTCTTTTTCTTCGGAGTCTCTTGAAACATTTATTTCATTTCCTTCGACTGCTATGTTAATTATCTTTGGCAGCTGCTGTTCAAGCTGTCCTTTCGGGCCCTTTACAACAGCATAATTATTCCCGTCTATTTTAACTTCAACATTTGCTGGTATAGTTACAGGTTTTATCCCTATTCTTGACATATCGGCACCTCCTATTCGTTATTTTACCATACGTAGCAGATTACTTCTCCGCCAACTCCCTGTGATCTTGCTTTTTTATCAGTTACGATTCCCTTTGATGTGGAAAGTATAGCTATGCCTAAGCCGCCTAAAACCTTAGGTGTCTCTTCTTTGCCGACATAAACTCTGAGTCCCGGTTTAGAAATTCTTTTGATCCCGGTAATTACTCTTTCCTTGTTCTGCTGGTATTTAAGTTCGATCCTTATAATACCTTGTTTCCCGTCATCTATAACATCAAAGCCTTTAATATATCCTTCTTCCAACAAGATATTAGCTATTTCCTTCTTAATCTTTGAAGCCGGTATATCAACAAATTCATGTTTTGCATGATTAGCATTTCTTATTCTTGTTAGCATATCTGCGATAGGATCTGTCATTACCATGTAAGTAACCTCCTTCTTCTAAATTTTACCAGCTGGCTTTCTTAACGCCAGGTATCTGACCCTTGTAAGCTAATTCTCTAAAGCATATACGGCATATACCATATTTTCTTAGATAAGCATGAGGTCTTCCGCAAATTTTGCATCTTGTATATTCTCTTGTCGAAAACTTTTGTTTTCTGCTTTGTTTAATCTTTAGAGATGTTTTTGCCATTCCTTTCCCTCCTTACTTTCTAAAAGGCATTCCCATCAAGCCTAAAAGCTCACGGGCTTCTTCATCAGTATTAGCCGTAGTTGTGATGATTATATCCATACCTCTTATTTTATCGATTTTATCATAATTTATCTCGGGAAAAATCAACTGTTCCTTAATTCCCAAAGCGTAATTTCCCCTGCCGTCAAAAGCTGTTTTGGATACGCCTCTGAAGTCTCTTACTCTCGGTAAGGCAATGTTGACAAGCTTATCGAAGAATTCGTACATGCGGTCTCCCCTCAAGGTCACCTTGCAGCCTACCGGCATTCCTTCTCTCAATTTAAAGTTGGATATTGATTTTTTTGCTTTGGTTACAACAGGTTTCTGACCTGCTATCAAAGTCATTTCTTCCACGGCATTGTCTAAAAACTTGGAATTTTCCTTCGCTTCGCCAACGCCCATGTTTAATACTATCTTTTCTATTTTCGGCACCTGCATGATGCTTTCATACTGAAACTTTTCCATCATTGCCTGCACTACTTGCTCCCTATATGTGTCTTTTAATCTGGCCATATTTGTACCTCCCTTCCGACATTATCATAAAACCGTACCGCATTTTTTACATGCTCTGACTTTTTTACCGTTTTCTATTTTTACCTGAGTTCTCACTCCTGATTTGCATTTGTCGCAATACAGCATAACATTAGAAGAGCTTATCGGTCCTTCTTTTGAAATAATTCCTGCCTGTTGCATCTCTTTGGTCTGTTTCTGGTGTTTTGTCTGCATATTTACATTTTCAACAACAACTCTTTTTTCTTTGGGCATGTTTATAAGAATTTTACCGATTTTGCCTTTGTCGCTGCCTGCTATAACTACTACTTTATCACCCTTTTTTACGTGCATCTTTATACACCTCCCATTAAAGTACTTCCGGTGCCAGAGAGATTATTTTCATGAATTTTCCGTCTCTCAATTCTCTTGTTATAGGTCCGAATATACGTGTCCCTACGGGTGTTTTGTCATCCTTTATGATAACTGCGGCATTTTCGTCAAACTTAATATAGGTACCGTCTTTTCTTCTTATGCCGCTCTTGGTTCTTACAATAACAGCTTTAACCACATCACCCTTCTTAACAACTCCGCCGGGTGTTGCGGATTTAACCGTACATACGACTATATCGCCGATATTTCCGTATTTAACGACTGAACCGCCCATTACTCTAATCACAAGCGCTTCTTTTGCTCCCGAATTGTCTGCGATTCTAAGTCTTGACTCTGCTTGTATCATGTTTAGACCTCCCTTCAATTGTCTATCTATGGGGTTATTTTGCCTTTTCTATTATTTCAACCAATCTCCATCGTTTTTCCTTTGACAAGGGTCTGGTTTCCATTATTTTAACCGTATCACCTACTTGACACTGGTTCTCTTCATCATGAACTTTAAACTTTTTGGTTGTTTTAATCTGTTTTTTATAAAGAGGATGTGCCACAAGCTTTTCAGTAGCAACTACTATCGTCTTATCCATTTTATCACTTACAACTTTACCGATTCTTACTTTTCTGTTGCCTCTTTCCAAAGTAAATCCTCCTTTCTTTTACTCCACGTTAATGTTTAACTCGCGCTCGCGAATCACGGTCTTTATACGTGCAATGTCTTTCTTGACCTTGTTTATTCTCATGGGGTTATCAAGTTCCCCTGTTGCAAGCTGAAATCTCAAATTGAAAAGTTCCGTCTTCAAATCTACGACAGACTTGTTCAACTCATCAATTGATTTACTTCTTAATTCCTTAGCTTTCATTTGCTTCACCATCCTTTTCTGCTGCCGCTTCCTTAGCAACAAATTTGCATTTTACAGGCAATTTGTGCATGGCAAGTCTCATTGCCTCTCTGGCAACATCTTCGGAAACCCCTGACATTTCAAATAAAATTCTGCCCGGTTTCACTACTGCTACCCAATATTCTGGTGAACCCTTACCTTTACCCATACGTGTTTCAGCCGGTTTTTTAGTTACCGGTTTATCCGGGAATATTTTAATCCAAATTTGGCCGCCCCTCTTAACTGACCTTGTCATGGCCCTTCTGGCAGCTTCTATTTGGTTTGATGTTATCCAAGCTGGCTCAATTGCCTGCAGACCATATTCGCCGTAAGTGATGGTATTGCCTCTGGTAGCAATTCCTGTCATTCTTCCTCTCTGTTGTTTACGGCGTTTTACTCTTTTAGGCATTAACATAATCGTTTCCTCCTCCCTTCAAGGACTTATTGCTTTTTGTCTCTCTTAAAATTACTTCTTCTCTTCTTCTTGTTGTCTCTGTTATCGTTAAGTGCTCTTGTGGGCTCCTGATAATCAGATAGTAACGAGCCGGGTTTTCTTAAGATTTCGCCCCTGCATATCCAAACCTTAACACCAATCTTGCCGAATGTGGTATCTGCTTCCGCAAAACCATAGCTTATGTCTGATCTTAAAGTTTGAAGAGGAATTTTACCTTCCGAATATCCTTCGGTTCTTGCCATATCGGCTCCGTTCAACCTTCCGGATACACTTGTCTTAATTCCCTTTGCCCCCATCTTCATGGTTCTTTGCATTGCCTGCTTCATCGCTCTCCTGAATGAAATTCGCTTCTCAAGCTGGGACGCGATATTCTCTGCAACCAATTGACCGTTTAACTCAGGCACCTTGACTTCTTCAACATTGATTATTACAGTCTTGCCCGTTATTTTTTCAATGCTGTTTTTCAAAACATCAACGCCTGTACCGCCTTTTCCGATTATCATGCCGGGCTTAGCCGTAAATATGCTCACTTTAATACGGCTTGCAAATCTCTCGATTTCTATTTTTGCTATACCTGCCTGATAGTTTTCCTTTTTTATATATTCACGAATTTTATAGTCTTCGGTTAAATAATCTCCGAAACTCTTTTTATCCGCATACCACTTAGAATCCCAATCATTGATTATACCAACTCTTAGTCCGTGAGGGTTTACCTTTTGACCCATTTTTTACCTCCTTTGCTTTAGCTATTCTCTTTCTTTAACAACTACACCAACGTGGCTGCTTCTTTTCAGTATCTTATATGCCGCACCCTTTGACCTTGGTCTCCACCTTTTGAGAGTTGGCCCTTGATTTGCATACACACTTGAAATATATAATTTATCTCTATCCATATCAAAGTTGTTTTCTGCATTAGCTACGGCTGATTTAACAACCTTTTCTAAAATTTTCGCCCCTTTACCGGGATGAAATTTCAGAATTGCCAATGCTTCGTCAACATGCTTGCCTCTTACCATATCACATACGAATTTCATCTTTCTCGGTGATATTCGCATATATTTAGCAATTGCTTTAGCTTCCATTTAAGCTGCCTCCCTTCTTATTTAACTTTGGAAGTCTTGTCGGACTTGTCGTGTCCTCTGTATGTTCTCGTCGGAGCAAATTCACCTAACTTGTGTCCGACCATGTCTTCAGTTATATATACAGGAACGTGCTTTCTGCCATCATGTATGGCTAATGTATGGCCAACCATTTCGGGGAATATTGTCGATCTTCTTGACCAGGTTTTAATTACCTTTTTTGTATTAGCTTCGTTCATTTCAACAATCTTTTTCAAAAGACTCGGCTCACAATAAGGTCCTTTCTTCAGCGATCTACCCATTCACTATTTCCTCCTTTCAATCTCGCTTAGTTCTTGTTTCTTCTGCTGACTATCATGCTATCAGATTTCTTGTTCTTCTTACGAGTTTTATAACCGATTGTCGGTTTACCCCAAGGCGTAACCGGTGTAGGTCTTCCGATAGGTGCCTTTCCTTCTCCACCGCCGTGAGGGTGATCGTTAGGATTCATTACCGAGCCTCTCACTGTCGGCCTGATTCCCATATGTCTCTTTCTTCCTGCCTTGCCTATGGTTATGTTCTCGTGGTCGATATTTCCAACCTGACCGATTGTTGCCCTGCAGTCCATGCTTATCATTCTTACTTCGCCGCTTGGAAGTCTTACCTGGGCATACTTGCCTTCCTTAGCCATAAGCTGAGCCGCATTTCCTGCCGACCGTACCATTTGTCCGCCCTTGCCCGGTTTTAACTCGATATTGTGAATCATTGTACCAACCGGAATATTTCTTACAGGGAGTGCATTTCCTATCTTAATATCCACATCTTCCCCTGAAACTATGGTATCTCCAACCTGCAGTTTATGCGGAGCTAAGATATATCTTTTTTCTCCGTCAAGATAATTTATAAGTGCAATAAATGCGCTTCTGTTTGGATCATACTCTATTGTTGCGACTTTTCCCGGAACTCCGTCTTTATTTCTTTTGAAATCTATAATTCTATATTTTCTTTTTTCTCCGCCGCCCTTGTGACGAACCGTAATTCTGCCGTGTGCATTTCTTCCTGCCTTGCTTTTCAACGGAGCTAAAAGAGATTTCTCAGGTTTATCACATGTTATTTCTTCAAACGTTGAAACAGTCATCTGCCTCAACCCCGGAGAAGTCGGTCTGTATTTTCTAATACCCATGAGATTTTCCTCCTTCTTTTAATTTCAATATCTCGTTTCTGCTTTGTCATCCTGAACTAAAATGACACTAAGCTTAAATTCCTTCAAAGAATTCTATTGTTTTGCTGTCTTCTGTCAAAGTTACAATGGCTTTTTTCCAGTCCGGTCTCTTGCCCACATGTATTCCCATTCTCTTTTTCTTGCCGGTCATGTTCATTGTGTTCACGCTTGCTACCTTAACACCGAAAATTGATTCCACCGCATTTTTGATTTCTGTTTTATTTGATTTCTTATCTACAACAAAAGTGTATTTTTTCTCTGCCATGGCATTCATACTTGCTTCTGTTACGATGGGTCTTATGATGATATCGTGTGGATCGCGCATTATGCGTACACCTCCTCCACCTTATTTACTGCTTCCTTGGTTATAAGGAAAGAATCGCAGTTTAATATATCGTATACGTTGATTGTATTTACATATGCCGTCTTTACACCCGGAATATTTCTTGATGCTAATATTACATTTTCATCTCTTTCAGGGATAACCACCAATGTTTTCTTGCCGGCCTTAAGATTTGACAACACCTGTAACATATCCTTTGTTTTAGGTCTGTCAAGAACCAGGCTGTCAACTACGATGATTTCATTATCCTGTACCTTTGAGCTTAAAGCTGATTTAAGGGCTAATCTTTTTATTTTCTTCGGAAGCTTGTAGCTGTAATCTCTCGGTTTGGGGGCAAATACAACTCCGCCTCCCACCCATTGAGGTGATCTGGTGCTTCCTTGTCTTGCTCGGCCTGTTCCTTTTTGTCTCCAGGGCTTTCTGCCGCCGCCTCTCACTTCTCCTCTGGTCTTAGCAGACTGAGTTCCTTGTCTTTGATTAGCCAAATAATTTTTTACGGCTTCATACATCACGTGCGTATTTACTTTTACGCCAAATATGTCATCCCTTAACTCTATGTCACCTATTTGGCTTCCTGTTATATCATAAAGAGCTACTTTTGGCATCTTTAATCCTCCTTTCCATCAATCTACTTAGATTTCCTGACTGCTTCTCTTATTTTTATCAAACCTTTTTTAGGTCCCGGCACTGCGCCTTTTAAAAGTATTAGGTTCTTATCCGCATCTACTCTTACCACTTCAAGGTTTAATACCGTCACTTTTTCATTTCCCATGTGGCCGTGGGCCTTCATTCCCTTAACAACTTTTGACATGCCTGCCGATGCTCCTAAGGAACCTCTCAACCTGTGGAATTTGGAACCGTGGCTCATACCGCCCCTTGCATGTCCGTGTCTCTTGATGCTGCCCTGGAATCCCTTACCTTTTGAAATTCCGGTAACATCTACCTTTTCTCCGGCTTGGAAAATGTCAACGCCGATCTTTTGACCAACTTCATAGTCGTCAATGTTATCTACTCTGAATTCTCTCAAAAACCTTTTAGGCTCTACCTTTGCTTTATCAAAATGACCCTTTTTAGGTTTAACAACATTTTTAATTTTTACGTCTCCGAATCCTACCTGTATGGCATTGTAGCCGTCTTTTTCTTCTGTTTTCTTCTGAACTACAACCATATCTTTAGATTCCAAGACAGTAACGGGAATAACTTCGCCTTGTTCGGTGAACACTTGAGTCATTCCTAATTTTTTTGCTAAAATTGCTTTCATCTTACACCTCCTGATATCTTACAGCGGATTGCTCATGCAATCATTCTAAGCAGAGTGTGTTTCTCCACTTGCCGTCTTCTCTTATAATTTGATTTCAATGTCAACTCCTGCAGGCAGATTCAGCTTCATAAGCGAATCCACAGTCTTAGGAGTAGGATTGGTTATGTCAATCAATCTTTTGTGTGTTCTTTGCTCAAACTGCTCTCTGGAATCCTTATACTTGTGAACTGCTCTAAGTATTGTGATTATTTCTTTTTCCGTGGGAAGCGGAATGGGGCCTGCAACGGTTGCTCCCGTACTCTTAGCTGTTTCCACGATTTTTTGTGCAGATTGATCAATTAATTGATGATCATAAGCCTTTAATCTGATTCTTATTTTCTGTGTGTTTGCCATTTAATTACCTCCTTTTTTCGTATGTCTCCATACGACTCGGGACCGCTCGATAAACCCATCCGGGTGTTTCATATTTTTTTTTATAAATCACGGTACCGGTCGCCCTGCTTTTAGCAGGACATACTCTGTAAAAATTCCCTGAAACCTTAAAATTTCAGCAACCTTTTACGTCATCGCATGTGGCAAGCTTTTTAATGATATACTATCAAATGCCATAAATCAAGTGTTTTTTTTGGTTTTTTTGATATATTACGAAAATTTAATAAACAATTCCGGGGACGGTTCTTTTCGTTCTC
>JAAYOE010000066.1 GCA_012520455.1 Tissierellia bacterium | reverse complement strand
GTTTTTCGGCGGCGGTGTAGCCATAATATATACGGTTTTAACAGCAATGGTAGGGTTGATTATCCTGACAATAAATCAAGGCCTGGACGCAAACTCTGCAATGCCTTGGTTCATGCTTAACGAGGTTGCTCCGGTTGTAACAGTAATGATATTCATATTGGTATTTGCAGCAGGTATGTCTTCCGCAGACTCGAATCTCAATGCTGCTGCCATCCTTATCACCAATGACTTGGTGAGACCATTCAGAAAAAATGAGATGGATGATGCTCAATTGATAAAGCTCACAAGGATCTTAACCATTATTATAGGTGCCGCAGCAGCCTTCGGAGGTATATATGCCAGCACCATAATGAGCCTCTTCTCCAAAGCTTACTCCATGGCAGGTGCGGGATTAGTGCCCCTCTTGGTTATCGGTCTCTTATGGAAAGAGAACCCGGGAGTAGAACATACCATGAGCAAGAAAAACAGCAAGATAACTCCTTGGGCAGCCCGCGTAGGTATAGTGGTGGGTTCCGTCCTTTCTCAGATGAAAGCTTTGGGACCGAATGCGGTTTTGATTGCCTTGGCAGCTTCAGCAGTTTGTATTGTAGTAATATCCCTCTTAACTCAGAATGTTAAGAATGATCCTAAATTTGTAAGCGAGGGTAATGTGAATCCGTTGATTAAAGAGTATTAGGCATAAACCTTTAAACCTTGGCAGATATTGTACATATCTTGAATTATGCTTCAAGAATATGTACAATATTGCTAAGGTCAGATGAAATGGAGGATATTATGCATAAAATACTTCAAGATAAAGAAATTGCCGTATTGGAATCGCTTAAAGCATCTATGGGTCCCATGGGGTCGTGGAATTTGGTTGAGAAATTGGAAGAAAAGGGATACTATATAAGTTCCGCCACCATAGGAAGAATTTTAAACAGCCTTGAGAAAAGAGGTTATGCCAAAAAAGACGGCAACAACGGAAGAATTATCACTCAAGAGGGCTTGGATGCCTTGAGCAACAGCAAAATAAAGAATCATATAAGCGAGCAGACTCAGACATTGGAACAAATGATTTCAACGACGGTCCTGGATGATTACATTATTGTTTTGCAGGCTCGTAAAGCTATTGAAAGAGAAACCGCCCGCCTTGCGGCAGAAAATATAACCAAAGAAGAACTGGCTAACATCCGAAGAATTTTGGATGAGCAGAGAGAAAGGCATAATAAGGGCGAATCCGTTGCCGATTGCGACATAGCATTTCACAGGGCTATAGCCAAGGCTTCAAGGAACAAGGTTCTTGAAACCTTGTATATGATGCTTTTCAGCTACGGCCAGCAGACAACAATATTTGAACATGTGCGCAGGCAGGTGAATGCTGTCTATATGACTTCTCATACAGATATCTATGAAGCCTTAAAAAAACATGATGCCGAGCTTGCAGAGAAATGCATGATCGGGCATATGGACAGTCTCATAGAAGATGTAACGAAATATTGGGATTTATTCTATTAAATATAGGATGGATTACACCGGAATTAGTTTCAACAATACAGGAATCGAGGTAACTTAAATGCATGATGAATTAATATGCCGTTGTGAGGAAGTTTCCCGCGAGGAAATAGAAAAGGCCATAGAAGATGGTGCGGTAACGGCAAACGAAGTGAAGCGTTTTACCAGGGCAGGCATGGGCTTATGTCAGGGACGCACCTGCAGAAGGCTGGTAGAGCGTATATTGTCCGAAAAAACCGGAATTCCTCTCAGTGAAATACAGCCGTCAACCTACCGTCAGCCGGTTCGTCCGGTACGGTCAGATTTAATACGAGAGCATAATAAGAATAAATCAGAAGGAGAATTAAATGATGAATAATTGGGGAAGAATAATTACAGCCATGGTTACCCCCATGGATGCAAACGGAAATATAAATTATGACAAGGCCCTTGAAATGGCAAAATACTTAATTGAAGAAGGAAGCACGGCCCTTGTTATAAACGGAACTACCGGTGAATCTCCCACGGTTACTCAGGATGAAAAACTGAAGCTGCTTTCACTTATCAAAGAATCCGTGGATGTACCTGTAATTGCCGGCGTCGGAACGAATTCAACCGCAGCTACCATCGAAAATGCAATAGCTGCAGAAAAGGTCGGTGTCGACGGACTCTTGGTAGTCGTACCTTATTACAACAAACCTAATCAAGTGTCTCTCTACATGCATTTTGCTGAAGTAGCAAAAGCCGTGAAAACGCCGATAATGATGTATAATGTACCCGGACGGACAGGTGTTAACATGGCCGCCGAAACTTCCGCCGCTCTATCAAAAGTTCCCAATATAGCTGCATTGAAGGAAGCATCGGGGGATTTGAACCAGCTGGCTAAGGTGGTTCGTGATGCGGAGGAAGGCTTCCTGGTATATACGGGAGAAGACGCCCAGATACTGCCTACCTTGGCTGTAGGCGGATACGGTGTTGTTTCAGTAACTGCCCATGTTGTATGCAGGGATATCAAGAAGATGATAGAGAGCTATTTGAAGGGTGATATTGCAGAAGCGGGCAAGATTCACAGAAAACTGATTAAGATAACGGATGTGTTGTTTATGACTGCAAATCCTATTCCCGTAAAGGCAGCGCTTAATCTTCTTGGTAAAGACGTAGGTATTACACGTCTGCCCTTAGCCCCGCCCTCTCAAGCTGTAATCGATGCCTTGAAGGATTCCATGTCTGAATTGGGACTTCTTTAGGAGGCAAATAATGAACAGGATAACCAATCATCCGATCTTAGACCAAGAAAAACCTTCAAGGGAAGTTACAATTTTTGTGGATGATAAGCCCATCCTTGCGCGTGAAGGGGAGATGATTGCTGCAGCTTTAATTGCAAACGGCATATTTATAAACCGATATACCCTGCATAAGCATAAACCCAGAGGAATATATTGCGCTATCGGCCGGTGCACGGACTGCATAATGACGGTGGATGGCGTTCCCAATATACGCACATGTATAACTGAAGTCAGGGAGGGTATGAGGATCACAACTCAGAAGGGCGCAGGCGCATGGCAAGAGGAGGGTCAGGAATGATTCAAACAGAATTGGCAATAGTCGGTGCAGGTCCGGCAGGACTTTCCGCAGCCATAGAAGCCCGAAGGGCAGGAGCGGATGTACTATTGATAGATGAAAATTCACGGCCGGGCGGCCAGCTTTTTAAACAAATACACAAATTTTTCGGCTCTCGGGCGCACAAGGCGGGGACCCGAGGCATGAATATCGGTACACAGCTTTTGAAGGAGAGCGAAGAATTAGGAATACGCACCTGCTTAAAGGGAGAAGTCTGCGGCATAGAAGACGGTCAAAACCTTTGGGTTGTCATAGACAGAAATCGCAGCGAAATTGTAAAAGCTAAGAAGATAATCCTTGCAACAGGAGCAACTGAGAATGCGGTAGCCTTTCCCGGCTGGGATCTTCCCGGTGTAATGGGGGCGGGAGCTGCCCAAACAATGATTAATGTAAATCGTGTTTTGCCCGGTAAAAAGGTTTTAATGTTAGGTTCAGGCAATGTCGGAGTAATTGTTTCCTACCAGCTTTTGCAGGCCGGGGCTGATGTGGTTGCTGTTTTGGAAGCAGCACCCAGGCTTGGAGGTTATGGTGTCCATACGGCTAAGGTAGCCCGGGCAGGGGTTCCTTTCTATGTGTCGCACACGGTAAAACAAGCCTTTGGAACCGACCATGTGGAAGCTGTTGAAATAGTGGAGTTAGATGGTTCATTCAATCAAATACCCGGTACGGAACGGATTTTGGAAGCTGATACAATATGCCTGGCGACAGGCTTGACACCCCTTACGGAGCTGGCATGGCTTGCCGGCTGCGAGTTTAAATATATACCTGCCCTGGGAGGCCACCTGCCGATTCATGATGACAGGATGCATACGACCAAGGAGAATGTTTTTGTGGCAGGCGATATAACAGGAATAGAAGAAGCCAGTACCGCCATGGAAGAAGGAAGGCTTGCAGGTATAAATGCGGCTGCCGAGTTAGGATATATCAATGAAGAAGAAGCAAGAATACGGTCCGAAGAAATATGGGACAGTCTAAACTGCCTCAGAAGCGGCTATTTCGGACAAAAACGCCGTGAATCAAAAGACCTGATGCTGCATACCGGAAATGAGGTGATTCAGTGGAAAATTCATTAAAAATTACGGGAGCTCCTTCCTTGGAGGAACTGCACAAGTCACCTGCCTACCCTGACAAGGACCGGCTCTACAAAGGACCTGTTGCCATAATTGAATGCATAGAGGAAATCCCGTGTAATCCTTGTGAAGCAGCTTGTCCGAACAAGGCAATTACCATAGGCGAATCAATCACAAATTTACCTGTGATGGACTTGGAAAAATGTGTTGCTTGCGGTTTGTGCATACCGGCATGTCCCGGTTTGGCAATTTATATAAAGGACTACACCTACAGCGATACAAAAGCACTCTTGTCCTTTCCCTACGAATATTATCCCCTTCCTGAGGTTAATGATATAGTCGAGGCAGTTGACAGACACGGAAACATCTTATGCGAGGCGAAGGTGATAAGGGTCCGCAATCCCAAAACCAACGACCATACGGCTGTTGTAACCATCGAATACCCCAAGGAGTATTTCGAGGAAGT
>JAAYOE010000065.1 GCA_012520455.1 Tissierellia bacterium | reverse complement strand
TTGACAAACTATATACATAGTGTTAATATGGACCATGATATGTTGAATGCGGATTTTTAAACGTAAAAATTCATTTGATAAATGCACGAAAAATGCAGATTTTAACAATTGCTTTTCAAGTGCGCAATTGTTCGTTAATAAATTATTTATATTGATTTTCATGAAATATCATGCTATAATCTGGGAGTGTTATATGAAGGATAAAATTAGAGTCCAATCCATTGACAGGGCAGTGGCAATATTGGAGTGTTTCAATGAAGAAAATAAGGAACTCAGGCTGTCGGAAATTTCCGAAAGACTAAGTTTAAACAAGAGTACCGCCCACGGGATTATTTCAACCCTTAAATACCACGGTTTTATCTCGCAGGACGAAGAAACACAAAAATACAGATTAGGTATAAGGTTTATAAGATTTGGTGATTTGGTCGTAAATTCATTGAATATAAGAAACCTGGCCCTGCCTGTAATAAATGAAGTGTGCGATAGAATTGAAGAAACGGTCCATGTGGCTATGCTTGACGGGACAGATGTTGTTTGGATAGAAAAAAGGGAATGCAACAAGTCCATAAAAACATCAACTACAATAGGGGCAAGGCTGCCGGCTTATACGACCGCAGACGGTAAAATAATTATATCTTACCTGAACAAGGATAAAATCAAAGCATATATACCCAAGAGAATTCCTCAGCACACTAAAAACACGGTAACAAATAAAGGCGACTTCATTAAGAAGCTGGAAGAAATGAAGAAAAACGGTTACACCATAGATAACGAAGAATATGTGGAAGGTATAAAATGTGTAGCAGCACCCATATTTGACCATGAGGGGAAGGTCAGGTTCAGCTTGTCCACTACGGGACCTGCTTTCAGGATGACGGATGAGAAAATAGGTGAATTAATTGTCATTATCAAAGAAGCTGCAAATGAAATATCAAGGAGAATCGGATATAAAGGATAAATTTTATGGCTGCGGTTGACCTGCATCCTTTTTAAAGGCCTACATATCAGAACGCAGTTTGATAATGCTGAACATAAAATCAAAAAAATATAAAAAAAGTGTTGACTAAGATAATACAACCTGCTAATATTGTAACGATTTAGACTACAAGATTGTCCTAGGCGGAAATTTTATCGGAAAATTTATTTATAAACAGTTGAATGCTGACAATAATATAAAGATACAATAAAGTTATAAGCAGCTGATAAGCTGATTATATATATATTAAGATTTATGGAGGAAAATAATGAGAAAAATAATAGCTATAGTGTTGGTTTTAGCTTTGTCTCTGTTTGCTTTTGCAGGATGCACAAAGGAGCAGCCCAAGGTTGAAACACCGGTGACAGAAGAACCGAAAACAGAAGAACCAAAAACAGAGGAGCCAAAAACAGAAGAACCATTGGCAGAAGGAGAAGTTAAGACAGGATTGGCAGTAATATCATCCTTAGAAAAGTCTAAGGATGCAGGCGAAAATGACGGATTTGCCCAGACAGATTCAGTAATTGTTGCAGTTACTGTTGACAATGAAGGGAAAATAGTGCAAACTGTAATTGATACAGCTCAAACAAAAATCGAATTCAGCAAGGAAGGCAAGATTCTGCCTGATTTAAACACTGTGTTCAAATCCAAACAAGAACTGAAAGAAGAATACGGAATGGGCAAAGCGTCATCCATAGATAAAGAATGGTATGAACAAGCTGATGCTTTGGCTCAATATGTTAT
This sequence comes from Tissierellia bacterium, assembly GCA_012520455.1. GTDB lineage: Bacteria > Bacillota > Clostridia > Tissierellales > Sedimentibacteraceae > Sedimentibacter. The sequence continues at coordinate 27,763 of JAAYOE010000065.1, read as the reverse complement.
AGGGAAAACAGTTGAAGAAGTTAAGGGTATCGCAGTTGATGAATCAGGAGTTCCGACAGAAGCTGACTTAGTATCATCTGTAACCATTAAAATTAATCCTTATAAAGAAGCTATCGAAAAAGCTGTTGCAAATGCCAAGAATTTGGGAGCAAATGCTTCAGATGAATTAGGTTTGGGAGTTATAACAACAATTTCAAAATCCAAAGATGCAACTGCTGACGCGGAAGGCCTGGCTCAAGCTTACTCAACATATGTTGCGGCAACATTTGATCAGGATGGAAAAGTAACAAGCTCAATAATAGATGCTTCTCAAGCTAATGTTAAATTTGATGCAACAGGTAAAATTACATCAGATTTAACAGAAGCACCTTTAACAAAGGTTGAGTTGGGTGAAGGCTACGGAATGAAAAAAGCTTCAGCCATAGGAAAAGAATGGTATGAGCAAGCAGATGCATTTGCAGCTTATGTGGTAGGCAAGACTGTTGAAGAGATTAAGGGTATAGCTGTTGACGAAAGCGGTCATGCTACCGAAGAAGACTTGGTATCATCTGTTACAGTTGGAATTGAAGACTTCCAGACAATTTACGAAAAAGCATACAACAATTCAAACAGGTAACATTCAAACATGAATCATCGGGGCAGAATCTGCCCCTTTATTTTTGAGGTGTCTCTTGATTAAGAAAGCAGTTTCCATAATATTGTTAATATTTACAACCCTTGTTTTACCGGGTTGCGGGGAAAAGGAACTTACCAAGTATCAAGCTGAATTTATCATGCTCTTTGATACAGTTACAAGAATTGTGGGATATACTGAAACCAAAGAAGAGTTTACAGGGTATTCTCAGATTATTCGTGACGATTTGAAGGAATATCATCAGCTTTATGATATCTATAACGATTATGAAGGTATTAACAATATTAAAACCATAAACGACAATGCGGGAATAAAGCCTGTTAAGGTTGATAAAAGAATAATAGACCTCCTTAAATTTTCAAAAGAGGTATATGAGAAAACCAAGGGCAAAACAAATATTGCCTATGGGGCTGTTTTGAAAATTTGGCATGAGTACAGGACCGAGGGCTTGGAGGATCCTGAAAATGCATCCCTTCCCCCTCTGGAAGAGCTGGAAAAAGCATCTCAACATACCAACATCGAGGATATTATCATCGATGAGGTTAACTCAACGGTCTTTTTGAAAGACCCCCTCATGAGCCTTGATGTTGGTGCCCTGGCAAAGGGATATGCAACCGAACAGGTAAGTAAAACAGCAAGGGACATAGGATTGAAATCCGCTCTCTTATCCGTGGGAGGAAACGTCAGAGCCATAAACAATAATGTGACTACGGACCAACCATGGAACGTGGGAATCCAAAACCCTGACCCGGAGGATGAAAATCCGATTTTTAAAGTGGTTAAGTTAGATGACGGGTCTTTGGTAACAAGCGGTGATTATGAAAGATTCTACACGGTAGACGGAAAGAGGTATAATCACATAATAGATCCCGATACCCTGTATCCTGCAGAATACTTCACCGCCGTATCAATAATCAGCAAGGATTCCGGTATAGCCGATGCCTTATCCACAGCCCTCTTCTGCATGCCTTTTGAGGAAGGTCTTGAATTCATAAACTCTCTGCCGGAAACTGAAGCAATGTGGATTTTTAAAGATAAAACAGTAAGGTACAGCGATAATTTCGAAAGCTTCATCAAAGAATGACAATATGAGTTTTTGTTGATATTAAGCCATTTATTTTCAATTGACACCATATGAATATTATTATAGAATTAATAAGCAATCCTATAGGGGTTGCTTATTTGTCCTTAATGAGAGGTTTAAATGAAAGAATCCGACTACAAAATCATAAGGAGATTGGCTGAAGGCTACATAAGATATTTCTTTATATCCGGCGGAGCTACCATAATTAAGGTTGCTGCAGGTTTTGCCGTGCCTCAAGTCATAAGGTTTGCCGTGGACCATGTCATAGACGGCCTCCCTTTAAACTACCCGGCACAAATCACCAAAATGGTTAAGGCTTTAGGGGGTATAGAATTTTTGCAAAAAAACCTGTGGTTTTTTGCTCTTATAATTTTAATCTTGGCCTTTATAACAGGTATAAGCGACTATGCCGGGAGGGTAACCCTTGCAAGGGGGACTGAGGGAACCGTAAAAACCCTGAGAGATAGATTGTTTGATCACATACAAAAATTGCCCTACAGCTGGCATATAAAAAATCAAACGGGAGACATAATACAAAGGTCAACCTCTGATGTGGAAGTTGTGCGCAACTTTATCAGCACCCAATCCGTTGAAATGTTCAGGGTTATTATATTGGTCATAATATCCCTGATTTTGATGTTTTCCATGAACTTTCAGCTCACTGTGGCCGTATTGGTATTCATACCTATAGTTCTTTTTTATTCCACGATTTTTTACGGCATCCTGGCAAAAAAGTTCCTGGTTGCCGATGAAGCGGAAGGCCGGCTCTTTACCACAATTCAGGAAAATTTAACAGGAGTCCGTGTTGTGAGGGCCTTCGGCCGTGAAAGGCATGAAATAGAAAAGTTTTCAGAAAGAAATAATACATTTTCCGACCTGTGGGTTAAGTTAGGATATCAGTTGGGATACTACTGGGGAATCGGCGACCTGGTAACGGGAGTCCTGCTATTGGTAATTGTTGCTTACGGTACTCATTTTGCCGTAAACAAGGTGATTACCTTAGGGGAATTCTTAGCCTTTGCTTCTTATGCCGCTATGATCGGGTGGCCTCTTCGAAGCTTCGGAAGAATTCTATCAGAGCTCAGCAAGGCCAAGGTTTCATTGAGGAGAATCTGCGAAATATTAAAAGAGCCTGTCGAGGATGACAGTCCCGATTCAGTGGCACCCGACTTATTTAAGGATATTGAATTCAAGAATGTTTCATTTAAATATGAAGGAGATAACTGGATTTTAAAAGATGTCTCATTTAAAATAAAGGCAGGATCTACCTTTGCCATATTGGGGGGAACAGGTTCCGGCAAAACAACCCTCATGTATCTTTTGAACCGCCTTTATGACCTGCCTGATGACATGGGTACCATCACCATAGGGGGAGTCAATATTAAAAACATCAAAAGGGACCATTTGAGGAAAAATATAGGAATGGTGCTCCAGGAACCCTTTTTATTCTCTCGTACCATCAAGGAAAATATCGCAATAGTAAATCCGGACGCCCCCATGGATGAGATCAAAGAAGCTGCCTCAACTGCCCGTGTTGACGAAACAATAGAAGAGTTTTCAAAAGGTTATGATACTATAGTGGGAGAAAGGGGAGTTACCTTGTCCGGTGGACAAAAACAACGGGTTGCAATAGCCAGGATGCTCCTTCAAAAAACCCCCCTAATGGTATTTGATGATTCCTTGTCTGCTGTTGATGCCGACACGGATGCCAAAATTCGTTCTTCCCTAAAAAAAAGAAAGGGCAAGTCAACAATCATCATAATATCCCACCGCATAACAACCTTAATGGAATCCGATACTATTTTGGTCTTAGACAAGGGCCGGTTAGCAGATATGGGAACCCACGAGGAATTAATAAGGAGAGACGGAATCTATAAAGACATATATGATGTCCAAATGAACTTAGCGGAGGATATAGAATGAATTATTACGAAGAAGAAAGCTATAGGTCCTTCAATATAAAGCCCTGGTTAAAACTAAAAAGATTTTTTAAACCCTATACAAAAAATTTGACAGGCCTGACTATCCTTATGCTTGTTACCGCCCTGATGGATTTATCCATCCCCTTGTTTCAAAAATATGCGGTGGATAATTTTATCGCCAAAAGCACCACTGAAGGCTTGACCGCCTTTATTGGCGCATATGGGGCAGTTTTAACAGTCATGGCCTTGTCCGTCACCTTGTTTATACGCCTTGCTATTGTGGTTGAAATGCACATCGGAATGGATTTAAGAAAGGAAATATTCGAGCACCTTCAGAATCTTTCCTTGTCATATTACAACACGACTCCCGTGGGTTACATACTGGCAAGAACCTTAAGCGATACCAATAAAATCGGAAGCATGATAGCCTGGGGCTTGGTGGATGTTTTTTGGTCCTTTGCCTATGTTATAGGTGCTTTCATAGCAATGTTTATGCTGAATGTAAGACTTACCCTCATCGTAGGTTTAGTAGTTCCCATAATGGCTCTCATAACGGTTTACTTTCAAAACAGGATTCTCTCTACCAGCAGGGAGTTAAGAAAGGTTAACTCCAAAATGACCGGAGCCTTCAATGAAGGAATTATGGGGGCCAAAACCTCCAAGACATTAGTGATTGAGGATAAAAACCTCTCGGAATTCAAGGGTATCAGTGAGGCCTTAGAGGGGTCGGCCATCAATTTGGCAAGATGGAATGCTTTATATATTCCCATAATAGTGTTTTTCGGCTCGGTTTTAACGGCCCTGGTTTTGGCAAGAGGGGGCATATTAGCTATGGATGGGATTATTCAAATAGGAACCCTTTCGGCCTTTCTTTCCTATGCGGTAAACATATTTGAACCGGTCCAGCAATTAGCCCGGACCTTTGCCGAAATAATATCCCTCCAGGCCAATATTGAAAGAGTTACGGATTTATTGGATAAGGAGCCCTTAATAAAAGACAGGGAAGATGTAATAAAAATTTATGGAGACAATATTAATCCAAAACGAGAAAACTGGGAGGAAATCAAAGGAGAAATCGAATTTAGAAATGTTACCTTCAAATACCCCGACGGGGATGAGGAAGTTCTAAAAAACTTCAACCTCCACATCCCGGCAGGTACCAATGTTGCCATTGTAGGGGAAACGGGAGCCGGCAAAAGCACCCTTGTAAACCTTGCATGCAGGTTTTTTGAGCCTAGGGAAGGACAAATCCTCATAGACGGCAGGGACTACAGGGAAAGATCACAGCTTTGGCTTCATTCCAACATCGGATATGTTCTTCAGACCCCTCATTTGTTTTCCGGAACCATCAGGGATAATATAAGGTATGGCAATTTAGACGCAAGTGATGATCAAATAAGGGAAGCGGCAAAAATTGTTTCCCTTGATACCTTAATCAATAAATTTGAAAAAGGATATGACACCCATGTGGGGGAAGGGGGAGACAGGCTTTCTACCGGGGAGAAACAGCTTATATCAATAGCAAGGGCAATATTGGCTGATCCTAAAATATTTATTTTGGATGAAGCCACATCTTCAGTTGACACCCATACGGAGAAACTTATCCAAAATGGTATAGAATACCTCCTGAAGGGGAGGACATCCTTCATAATTGCTCACAGGCTTTCAACAATTAAAAAGGCTGATATTATTTTGGTTGTTGAGGATGGTAAAATTATCGAAAGAGGAAGCCATAAGGAACTCATAGCAAAAAAAGGTCATTATTATAACTTATATACCAAACAATTCGAAGAAGAAAAAACTTTAGAAGTTCTCAAATAAGCCGTTTAAGGGCATTTCGGCAAATTATTACATTGACACATATTTTTAATTGTGTTATCATTTTAATGCTGTGCTACACGGGGAGGTAGCGGTGCCCTGCACTTGCAATCCGCTAAAGCAAGGTGGAATTCCCTTCCCGAGGCGTACATTGTGAGGTTTGCCTCTTGTAAGTGGTGTTGATAGCTCGGTCTTGCGCAACAAAAACCTATGAACCCTGCCAGGTCCGGAAGGAAGCAGCAGTAAGTAGATCCTTTTGTGTGACGCGAGGGTGCCGGGTTTGAGCTAACTGCCGGAGTAACGCTTGTTATGTATTGTCGAAGGAGGGTGCACAGCTTTTTTTTTGTCCCTTAATCTGTCATCTAAACAAATTGTTAATCTGTATCTTTTAAAGGGTACAGAATTGGGTATAATATAATTAAGCAATAGTCAAATTATTTATCGGATGGTGATGGCAATGGATGACGGGAAAGTTAAAGATATGGTTTACACAGCTTTGTTTGCTGCCTTGGTCTGTGTTGCAACCTTTATAATAAAAGTGCCCCTGCCCGTATCAGGAGGATATGCTCATATAGGAGACGGGTTTATATTCCTTGCGGTGATATTGATCGGCAAGAAGAAGGGTGCCCGGGCAGGTGCCTTAGGGGCGGCTTTAGCGGATATAATCGGGGGCTACTCCTTCTATGCCGTGCCCACTTTTATAATCAAAGGTGTCATGGCCCTAATCATGGGAACCATGATTGAAAAACTTTCTTCCTCAATGAAATATAAGTGGCTGGCCGGTGCAGCTCTTGGAAGCCTGTGGCAGGTATTTGCTTATTATGTCGTGGGCTCCCTGATGGTAGGAAACTTCTTATCAACTATCAGCGAAATACCCGGTAATGCCCTTCAGTCATTAGCAGGCATTCTTGTATCGGCAGCATTTTTAGCTGTATTCAAGCACACCCCCCTAAAAGGCGGTGGGACACACCTCCTTGGACCAAAGTCGTGAGATAAGTCAAAAGGGTCATTTATTAAAATGACCCTTTTTTATTATTCTGATTTTTCTTGAGTTTCTACGATTTCCGGATTGATGAATTCCGGAGGATACAAGGCCTTTGTCATATCCCATGAATCTAGGAAACCGGATATTTCCTTTCCTTGAGCGGTAATTTTTATACTGTCCACTCCAGGTATCGTGGTGAAAGTATATACTAAGGATTCAACCATCATTTGTCTTAAATCAGTCCTATCCTCGTAAACCTTTAAAAACTCTTCATTAAAATCAAGTATCAGGGTTTTTCTCTCCACCGATGCATTGTTTAAGGCCACTGACTTAGGCACCGGGCTGACGGCATATGGGAGGGCAGTATCCGAATAAGCATCAAATATTTTTCGCGCCTTCATTTCTAAGGTGTCATTTGCACTTATACCAATTTGCTCAGGTTCCGGTTGATGCTCAAACAGATAATATCTTTCATCTGCCTTGTAAGCCATATATAATATATAGTTGTTTTCAACATTAGGTACCGGATTCATATCAATACCGTGGAAGTATGTTTCCGGCCTGGTCCTGTCTACCGTAAAACTTACGCTGTGTATGGGCCAATATCTTTCAACGGCAAAAATTGTTTTTAAAAAAGAATTGTAAGCAAGCAAGCTTTCGGTTTCTTCCCTGTTGTAACCGTCATAGGAACTTGGAATATCAATTACCACGTTCCCGTTATTATATGTTGTGTTCGTGACATTTTTGATTACCGATCTAAAACCCTTGTTCAAGGGACCGTTTTGAAGCTGTTCTATCGCCATCCTTGTAATTGATTTATCCTCAACGACAAACCTGGTAAGGGGTATTAATATGCCTGCATCTTCTGCAACAAAGTAGAGGGTGAGTCCCTTAGTGCCTGCAGGGGCTGAGCCGGCGGCAGGATAATATTTACCGGCCGTATCATAGGTAACCCTCACGGACAGGGAAGAATTCTCTTTATCTCTTATCAAATTTGAATTAAATATGAATTCATATACCCCGTCTTCAAGTCCTAAGTGCTTCTGAGAAATATTTAAGCTGGTAACAACAGGATTATCCTCATCCAGCGAAATGGTTGCATTGACTGAAGGAGAGACAGGCTCCAAATTTTTGATGCCTGTCTTAATCAATTCATTGTCCTTGTATATGTCAACATTGAAAATGCTGTCGGTAACAATCTTAATCACCTCCGGCTTTGAGGCCGTGTGCTTGATTGTAATTGATTCGGGATTAAGCAGACTGTCTTCTTCTACCTCCAAGCCCAAGGTGCTTTCTTCAAGGGGAGTTTCAATTTCAATTGTCCCGCTGTAGTCAACGGGCGACAGGTTGAACAGATATGTGGATGACAATAAGCCAATAAGTCCTACTATCACTATATTAAAAAAAGCTCTCATACAATTACCTCTATATATGCTTATTTACGAGACAAAAGCAGACTGTTAACGGTTAAGGACATTATACAATAAAACTTGGCAAAATCAAAGGTATTAATGATAGCAGGCCTAAAAAAAATTCATATAATGATGGTGAATGGAGTGATGAAAATGGACAGAAGGAAATGTGACAGGGATATAATATGCAAAATGCATGATATTATCGAATTGATATATATTTTAAACAGGCTTGCCAATGATGAGGAAGGGCATTCAAAACAATGCTTATTGGATATGGTGGATAGTATGCAAAATCCTAAACACTGCTATGACAAGCACAGTTATAAGTGCAACAAAAGGAGAGAGATCAAACATGACTGCCGGTATGACTGCCCATATTACAAGGCCGAAGACAGCTTTATCGACAAAATAATTTTTTATCTAAAATCATTAAATGAAGGCTAATAAAGTAACAATTAAGAGCCATAAGAATAATATATATTAAAATTATTATTAGGAGGTTTTTATGTTTAACAATATATTGGGTGACAGCGGTGACAGCTTATTATTCTTTTTCTTGCTCTTAGTTTGCTTTGCATGTTTCTGCGGAGACGATGGTTTGGTAGGAGGAATCGGCGGTTTCGGCGACAACGACAGTTTATTGTTCTTCTTCCTCTTGTTGGTAATCCTGTTCTGCAGCTGTGACAGGGTAGGCGGAATAGGTGACCGCTGCTAAGCATGGTGGGGGGACACATCCGGTCCCCTTGTTGACAGTACATTAAAAAAGCTTCCTATTCGGGAAGCTTTAGCTTTTATGTGGCAAACTATTGTCTATGGGTGCTTGTGGTAGTATAATGAGTAAAGAATCAATCAGGAGCGTGATAATATGAACATAAAAATTAACAGAGAATATACTCTTAAATTGCTTGAAGAAATAATAAATATACCCAGCCCTGCGGGATACTGCAGCAATGTTATGTCCTACATCGAAAGGGCTGCAGGAGGATTTGGTTATAAATTCAAGAAAAACAAAAAAGGGAACGGAATAATTGAAATAGAAGGGGAAGATAACACTTACTGCGTGGGCCTGGCGGTCCATGTAGACACCCTGGGGGCAATGGTGAGGTCCCTTAATGACGACGGGACAATAAAGATTACTTCTATCGGCGGGAATTTATATCCTACCCTCGATGGAGAATATTGCAAGATTCATACTCGAAGGGGGAAAACATATACGGGAACCATGCTTTCAACCTCGCCTTCCATGCATGTTTACGAGGATGCCAAGGATAAGGAAAGAACTGAAGAAAACATGATGGTAAGATTAGATGAGCTTGTAAAGACCAAGGAAGATGTACAAGCCTTAAATATTGGAACGGGAGATTTCATTTCCATTGAGCCCAAATTTACCATAACACCTGCCGGATTCATTAAATCCAGATATCTGGATGATAAGGCAGGAACCGCCTGCGCCTTGAGCCTGATGGAATTATTTAAAAGATTAAACACAAAGCCGAAAAACAAGGTTAAAATAATCCTATCCACATATGAAGAAGCAGGCCACGGATGTTCCAGCATTCCGGATGATATTGACGAGCTGATTGCCATTGATATGGGCTGTGTTGGGCTGGATTTATCCTGTACGGAACAAGATGTATCCATATGCGCCAAAGACAGCTCAGGTCCCTACGACTATGACATCACCTCAAAATTCATAAGATTGGCGAGAAAAAACAATATTGGACATGCTGTTGACATATATCCCATGTACAGCTCGGATGTAACGGCATCATTAAAGGGGGGCAATGATATTAGGGGCGGCCTGATAGGTCCCGGAGTTCACGCTTCTCATGGCATGGAAAGGACCCATATAGACGGAATGGAAAACACCATTAAGCTGATTTATGCATACTTGACGGAATAATCAAATACAGACCATATTACGGCTGTAATACAGCCATGCAAGAGAAAGGACTCAATTATGAATAACCTGATATTTTCTTTGAATGTTGTCCTGCCTTTAGTGATTCTTATGTTTTTGGGAGTCTTCCTTCGAAGGATGAAAATATTTGACGGAGACTTTTTAAAAGAACTCAACAGCTTCATATTCAAGGTACTACTTCCGATTCACCTCTTTAATAATATTTATACCGGCCGGATATCGGAAAAGGTGAACTTATTCTATATCGTATTTGCCGCTATTTTAGTTTTGGGAACCATCGGCATATTGCTTATAATAATCCCCAAATATGAAAAAGACATAAGGAACAAAGGGGTTCTGATTCAAGGTTTGTACAGAAGCAATTTCATACTTTTCGGAATGCCCCTCTGTGCCAATATTTTCGGCGATGAAGGTTTGACTGTCGTAACGACCCTCATAGCCTTCATAATACCAATTTATAATTTTGCCGCAGTTATAATTTTGGATTTATTTACCGACGACAGGCAAAACTATAGGGAGACCATCCTTAAAATACTGTCAAATCCTTTGATAATAGGGTCATTTGTCGGGATAATGGCCTCGGTTTTTCAAATACAACTACCTTCTGCTTTAAGCAAGTCGATTGGAGATGTGGCGAAAACAGCAACCCCTTTGGCTTTGATAGCCTTAGGGGGACAAATAGAAATAAATAATATATGGAAGAATACTAAATACTTAGTTTTTGTTTCTGCCGGAAAGCTATTCATCATTCCCGGGCTTGCAACCTTGATTTCAATTGCCTTCGGATACAGGGGGGTGGAACTATGTGCCCTTTTCAGCATGATGGCGCCTTCTACCGCCGTATCAAGCTACACCATGGCCCAGCAGTATGACTGCAATCATGAGTTGGCGGGACAAATAGTATTCTTTACAACCATAATCAGTCCCTTCAGCATTTTTTTGTTTGTATTTATTTTAAAAACCTATGGTTTATTTTGATAGAATCAGTTTTTACTTGTAAAAAAATGAACTGGTACAAATTAGTTTGATATATGTAATTTATTGGAATAATAATAAAAATATTAGTGTCAATAATATACATGTAGATGTCAAAGCATCTTCAAATACATGTATATGAAGGGATGATAGAAATAAAAAAATTTAATTTCGGCAAGAAAGACGAGAAGTTATCAAATTGGGAGGACAGTGTGAAGTTAGACAGCCAACAGAATTTGAAGGAGCAAATGAAACAGATGAACAACGAGAATAAGAACAGGAACAAAAACGAAAACAACAAGTTTGAAAGCAAAAACCAAAACAAATTGGACAATCGAAACGAGAATACCAAGTTCGACAATCGAAACGAAAGCAGGCAGAATAACCTTAAGGATAAGAACAAGGACAAAAACAATAAGAATAATCAAAACAATCAGAACAAGAATTTTAAATAGTCGGTTATTTGAAAACGGTCATTCCAAATGGCCGTTTTCTTAGAGTTTTCACATATGAGTGTTTTTGGCAATAATATAGATGTTGACATAGGCAATCATAGGTTTTATAATAATGACTGTTAAAAGGGATAAATAAAGTTAATAACAATACAAAAGACTAAGACAGATTTTTTCTGTCTTTAATAATAAGAGGAGAGGCCCTTACCTTCAAACTTAAATAATTACGCGGAGGAAGTTATGAAATTGCAGGATGAACTAAGATATGTGGAATCTCATGAGTGGGTGAGAGTTGAAGAGAACAAGGCATATGTCGGAATTACGGACTATGCACAGGATAAGTTAGGAGATATTGTTTATGTGGAATTGCCTGAGGAGGGAACCATTGTTGAAGCCGGAGACCAGTTTATAGTTCTTGAATCGGTCAAGGCCGCATCAGATGTTTATGCTCCCGTGTCAGGAACGGTGATAGAAGTGAATGAAGAATTGGAAGAAAATCCTACCTTGATTAATGAATCGGCATATGATGCATGGATTGTAGCCATTGATATGAGCATACCTACCGAAGTGGACAGCTTGTTGACAGCCGAGGAATACCAAGAGTTTTGTGAATAAGGGTTATCATTGATAAATGGTTCCCATCACGGTAAAATAGGAGAAAACAATGATTTTAATAATAGATTTTGGTGCCCAGTACAGCCAGCTTATAGCAAGAAGGGTGAGAGAAGCTAAGGTTTATAGTGAAATAGTCCCCTATACATATACAATCGAACAAATAAGAGAAAGGTCCCCCGAGGGAATTATTCTGTCAGGAGGACCGGCAAGTGTTTATGCTGAAAATGCACCAAAAATAGATAGAGAAATATTTAATTTGGGTATTCCCGTTTTGGGCATATGTTACGGGGGCCAGTTCATAGCTCAGGAATTCGGAGGCAGAGTAAGAAAGGCTGATTTCAGAGAATATGGGAGGGCAAGGCTCAACATACATTCCCATGATAAATTATTTAAAGATATAAAGCAAAATTCTCTTTGCTGGATGAGTCACACGGATTTTATAGAAAGTGTGCCGGAGGGTTTTGAAATAACCGCAAGCTCCGACTCATGTCCCGTTTGTGCCATGAAAAATGAAGAAAAGAAGATTTATGCGGTTCAATTCCACCCGGAGGTTGACCATACCGAAGGGGGAAGAGAAATAATTAACAACTTTTTATTTAAGGTATGTGAAGCAAAGAAAGACTGGAACATAGGAGACTATGTCAAAGATTCAATAGAGAAAATCAAGAAAGAGGCCGGAGACAAAAAAGCCCTCTGCGCCTTGTCCGGAGGGGTTGATTCATCTGTTGCGGCAGTTTTGGTCCACAGGGCTATAGGTTCCGGTTTGATTTGTGTATTTGTTGACCACGGCCTCTTGAGGAAGGATGAAGGAGACCAGGTTGAAAGGATATTTAAAGAGAAGTTCCACATGAACTTAATCCGTGTAAATGCTCAGGAAAGATTTTTAAGCAAGTTAAAAGGCGTGACTGAGCCTGAGAAGAAAAGAAAGATAATCGGGGAAGAGTTCATAAGGGTCTTTGAAGAAGAAAAACAAAAGCTTAAGGAAGAATTCGGCCACATCGACTACCTTGTTCAAGGTACAATCTATCCGGATGTTATAGAAAGCGGAACGGCTACCGCTTCAGTGATAAAAAGCCACCACAATGTTGGAGGTCTTCCCGATGATGTTGATTTTGAACTCTTAGAACCCCTCAAACACCTCTTCAAGGATGAAGTGAGACAGGTGGGGAGGGAATTGGGAATTCCTGAAGAGATAGTAGAGAGGCAGCCCTTTCCCGGACCCGGACTTGCTATCAGATGCTTGGGAGAGGTTACCGAAGAAAAACTGAAAATCATAAGAGAAGCTGACTATATTTTCAGGGATGAAATAAAAAAGGCAGGGCTTCAAAACAAAATATGGCAGTACTTTGCCGCCCTTCCAAACATCAGAAGCGTAGGCGTAATGGGAGATGAAAGGACCTACTCACATACAGTTGCCTTAAGGGCAGTTAACTCAACAGACGGTATGACATCAGACTGGGCCCGTATACCCTACGAAGTATTGGAGAAGGTATCCACAAGAATAGTAAATGAAGTAGAAAATGTAAACCGCGTTGTTTATGACATTACCTCTAAACCGCCGGCGACCATTGAATATGAGTAAGGCTGTTATATATTTAATATAAGATAGATGGTTATATCTAACCATCTATTCTTTTTTTCGTCATAAATTATCTGTATTGCCTTAGCCGGAGGAAACATTGTTATTTGTTTGGGCCGGAGGGGATGAGCTATTATTGGCATTCAGGTAAGTGTAACATAAATACCAAAAAGGACAATAGTATCCCAAGCTTTCGCTTTGCTCGTTCCTGGCAACCATCTCCTCATATGAAATCGGATTAGGTACCACAAGAGGGTCTCCCGGCTTCCAGTTTGCAGGAGTTTGCAGGTTATAATTTTCATATATTAATATCGAATTAAGTATCCTCAGCAACTCTTCCTGATTGCTGCCGGTAGATACAGGCAGGGTTAAAATTGCCCTAATCCTGCCTGAGGGATCTATTATGAAAACACTCCTGACGGTTGCCGCAAATATCCTGTCGGGACTTATCATACCGTACAACTCCGATAGGGATAAATCAGTGTCTGAAATTATTGGAAAGGGTATTGATATCCCGGTGTTTTGATATATATCATTTATCCAAGCTAAAATAGCAGAGATATTATCTGTTGTTAAACCGATTATTTCAATATTTTGGGCAGATAAGGCCGGATAGTTCTGGGCGTAACTTATTATTTCGGTCGTGCTGACTGCTCCAAATGCCTGGGGGTGGCTGGTTAGAATTATCCATTTTCCTCTATAATCAGACAATCTGACATAACCTTGAGTGGACAGGGCTACAAAATCAGGGGCCAGCCTTCCTATGGTTAAAGGCTCGAATCTCCCTTCAGGCTGATTCGAATTATTTATACCGGTACTATATATCATGGCATCTCCTTCATTTTCATGGTCCAGCTATTCATTTTATTTTATGACGGGAACCGGAATGTGTTAATGGATGACAAACTGAAAGCAAGAGGAAATTCTATTGACAAAGCAAAGGATTTCTTTGATAATTAAAGGGAATAAACTATTCAATCGATGGAATGCCCGGTTAAAAAAATATTAGGAGGAAAGAATGAAAATTGTAATTTTAGACGGCTATACGGAGAATCCCGGAGACCTAAGCTGGGAAGGATTCGAAAACTTAGGTGACCTGACCGTATATGACAGGACTCCCATAGAAAAAACCATAGGCCGGATAGGGGATGCCGAAATAGTTTTGGTAAACAAGGCCCCCATTACGAGAGAAACCATAGAAGCATGCAAAAATATCAAGTACATTGGGGTTCTTGCAACGGGATACAATATCGTGGATATTGAAGCTGCCGGGGAAAGGGGAATTTTGGTTTCCAATATTCCAACCTACGGTACCGATGCTGTAGGACAGTTTGCAATAGGCCTCTTATTGGAGATTTGTCACCACATAGGACATCACTCTCAAGCGGTAAAGGAAGGCAGGTGGGAGAATAATCCTGACTGGTGTTTCTGGGACTATCCCCTCATTGAGCTTGCCGGAAAAACAATGGGAATTATAGGTCTTGGCCGTATTGGAAGGACCACCGGGAGGATAGCCAAGGCATTAGGCATGAATGTTATTGCCTATGATGAATATCCTTCTGATGAAGGCAGGGAAATTGCTCAATATATGGACTTAGACCGGCTATTCGAGAATTCCGACGTCATTTGCCTCCACTGCCCCTTGTTTCCGTCCACCCAAGGAATCATTAACAAGGATACAATTGCAAAAATGAAGGATGGGGTTATTATAATAAACAATTCGAGAGGACCCTTAATAGTTGAGCAGGATTTAGCGGATGCCTTAAATTCCGGAAAGGTTTATGCTGCAGGCCTTGATGTGGTATCGGTAGAGCCCATACGGTCTGACAATCCCCTTCTAAGAGCAAAAAACTGCATCATTACTCCTCATATATCCTGGGCTCCCAAGGAAAGCCGCCAGCGCCTGATGGATATTGCAGTGGATAATTTGAAAGCATTTTTAAACGGAACCCCTGTCAATATCGTCAACAGATAAAACTTACAAATTGGGGCCATAGAAGATAAATGAATAATAATTATTGTATGGACAAAAATATGAAAGTTCGCTATAATAAAATAAGATAGCTATAATATTAACATACACAACAATATATTATTAGGAGGGTTTTATTAAATGAATAAACCAGTATTGTCAGCGCATTTTCAATCAAGGGTTCCTTCAGACGTAAGACTTTCACAAATGAAGTATGCAGAACGCAAGGTTAAACCTGATGCAGTAATCAATGTGGCAATAGGTAATGTATCACTGCCTACAAATCCGGCTATGCAAAAAAGATTATTCAACTTAGATGCACCTGAAAGCCCCTTTAATAAAGGCGTTATCAGATACACTGCCACAGGCGGATTAGAAGAAACTCAGGAAGCATTTAAGAACATCTTAAGGTGTGAAGGGTTTGATACCGACAAGTTGAGTGTTATAGTGACAGACGGCGGCTCAACAGCAATGGAGTTATTAATAATCGGTGTTTGCGGGCCTGCGGGAACGGATGAAAAGCCTTTGTTGATGATTGACCCTGCATATACTAACTATATTTCATTTGCAGAAAGATTGGGACGTAAAACCATTACGGTAAAACGTCACTTAAATGAAGATGGTAAATTCAGCCTTCCGGAAATCGACAAAATCGAAGAAACAATAAAGGCAAACAATCCGGGAGCCATGCTTGTTATACCCTATGACAACCCCACCGGCCAGCTATACGATAAAGAAACATTAAAACAGCTCGCACAACTATGCGTTAAGTATAACATGTGGATGGCAAGTGATGAAGCTTACCGCGAATTATTCTATGTTGACGGAAGTGAATTAGTGAGCATCTGGGGACTTTCGGATAAGGATGTGCCCGGTATCGAAGGAAGAAGAATAAGCATTGAAACGGCGTCAAAGGTATGGAATGCATGCGGACTGAGAATAGGTGCCATTATAACGGAT
Source organism: Tissierellia bacterium (assembly GCA_012520455.1). Classification (GTDB taxonomy): domain Bacteria; phylum Bacillota; class Clostridia; order Tissierellales; family Sedimentibacteraceae; genus Sedimentibacter. The sequence goes on along the minus strand of JAAYOE010000065.1, from coordinate 11,431 downwards.
AATCCGGAATTTGCAACCCGTTGTGCAGCCGAATATACGGCAAATCTTTGCGCAAATGCCATCGGCCAGTATATATTCGGAGCTTTAGCCCATGAAACAAAAGACCAGATAGCAGAATGGTGCAAGGACCTCCGCACCTACTACGGTGATTTGATTAAAAAGGTAACATCTGAGTTGAAAGCCTTAGAGCCGGATTTGATTGTTTCAAGCCCTGATGCTTCAATCTATACGGTAGTAGATGTTAGGAATGTTGTAAAACCGGGATTTGATGCTATAGAGTTCTGCCTCTTCTGCGCAGGAGAAGGTGCCGTAGATATCGACGGGGTTCAAACAACCTTATTGATTGCACCTATGAAGGGATTCTACGATATAGCAAAGGGTGAAGCTAACCCGGGAAGCACCCAGTTCCGTATAGCATATGTTGAAACTCCGGAAAACTTGATGAAAGTTCCGAAACTGTTCGTAGAGCTGGTAAGGCAATACGAAGCAAACAGATAAACAAGATTTTTCATTTTTCGGGGACGGTTCTTTATATTAAGAACCGTCCCTTATTAAAATCCATTGTTCGACAAAAGCTTTAGATAAATATTTTTATGTTAACAAGGAGACCGGTATGAAGTTTATTGAAAACTCTTCAACAAACCCCTATTATAATTTGGCATTTGAAGAATATGTTTTTAAAAATTTAAATAAGGATGAAGACTTCGTTTTATTGTGGAGAAACGGACCCTCAATCATCGTTGGCAAGAATCAAAACACCATAGAAGAAATAAACATGGAATATGTAAACGAACACAATATAAATGTGGTGAGGAGGGTAACAGGCGGGGGAGCCGTCTATCATGATTTGGGAAACCTGAATTTTTCTTTTATCACCAATGCACAGACTAATTTAATAGACTTTAAGACATACAATATTCCCATAGTCAGGGCACTGGAAAAATTGGGAGTGAAGTGTGAATTGTCGGGTAGAAATGATATAGTCATCGACGGAAAGAAATTTTCAGGCATTGCTCAAAGCATAGTGAAAGGAAGGGTCCTCAACCATGGAACCCTGCTTTTTGATACTAAATTGGATGTATTGTCAAAAGCATTAAAGGTAAAACGAGATAAATTTGAATCCAAGGGAGTAAAGTCCGTATCAAGCAGGGTGACAAACATCAAGCCCTACCTAAAGGATGATATTGATATACTCCGGTTCAAAGAAGTCCTTTTAAAGAATATTTTTGAATATTTCAGCCAGCCTGTTGAAATATACGAATTATCCGATGAAGACAGGAAAAACATACAAAGGATGGTTGACGAAAGATACGGAACATGGGAATGGAATTTCGGAAGATCACCTGAGTTTAATTACAAGGGTTACAAGAGGTTCGAAGGCGGAGGAGTAGAAGTAAGGCTCCATGTGATAAAGGGCATTATTGAAAACTGTAAAATCTACGGTGATTTCTTCGGCAAGGGAGATATTAAGGATTTGGAAGACAAGCTGTCAGGCCTTAAGTATGACATGAATGAAATAAAGAAAGTTCTTGAAGAAGTGCCTATCGGCGAATACTTAGGTAGAATAACAAGGGAAGAGTTCATGCAGTGCTTATTTGACTAATTTATATCTGTCATCCTGAGGGACAGCCAAGGATCCCATGGGATTCTTGGAGCTAAAGCTCTCAGAATAACACTTATATAAGCAAGGAGGATATATTCCCCTTGCTTTACTATTTATCCGTTTATTACTACTAAAATTTTTTTCATGACAACACCCCCATAATCATTCATGAGCCAGGGTCTTCTGGGATGCGGCCGAACCGTCCACGGGAACCAATATCTTTTTCATACTCCCTCCTTTATTACAATATATATTTTGTTTAATATACTTATACCTAAAATTGTTTGCAATAAACATATTTATGCATAAAAACCAATAAATCTGAAACTTGTGACCGGAGATTTACTGTGATATAATAAAAGGAAAAACCCCGGATAGGAGAAATATGGATATACTTAATTCATTAAATGACAGACAAAGAGAAGCAGCTTCTCACGACAAGGGCCCCATATTGGTTATAGCAGGGGCAGGTACGGGGAAAACAAGGGTCCTTACCCACCGTACGGCCTATTTGATTGAATCGGGAAAGGCAATGCCTTGGGAAGTTCTTGCAATTACATTTACAAATAAAGCAGCGGACGAAATGAAGGAAAGAATAAGTCGTCTTATTGACTATTCCATAGACAGGATGTGGATAGGGACCTTTCATTCAATCTGTGTCCGAATACTGAGAAGATTCATTGACAGAATAGGGTATGATAAGAATTTTACCATATATGATGAAGATGACCGTAAGACCTTAATAAAGGACTGCATAAAAGAAAAGGACCTGGATCCCAAGATGTATAATCTCAACAGTATTAAAGAGTTTATCAGTAACGAAAAAAACAGGCGGAACACTCCGGACAACTACATAAATGACAATTACTCCAATTATGTGAACAGGAATAAGGGGGAAGTTTATGCCCTTTACGAAAAAAAACTCAAGGCTGCCAATGCATTGGATTTTGATGATTTAATCATAAGAACCCTTGAGCTTCTTGAAAGTAATGAGGATGTTCTGAACCTGTATCAAGAGAGGTTTAAATATATATTAGTGGACGAATACCAGGATACCAATAAGGTCCAGTATAGTCTCATCAGACTCTTGGGCAGGAAGAAAAACGGTGTTAACAATGTATTTGTTGTAGGAGATGAAGACCAGTCAATTTACGGCTGGAGGGGGGCCGATATTACCAACATCCTGAATTTTGAAAATGACTTCAAGGGGGCTAAAATAGTAAAGCTTGAAAAGAATTACCGGTCCACGCCTGTAATTTTAAATGCCGCAAACGGAGTCATTAAGAACAATTGCCAACGGAAGGGTAAAAACTTATATACGGACCAAAAAGAGGGAAGCTTGATACGAATCATAGAAACAGCAAATGAAAGGGACGAGGCCTTTACCGTTTCAGCTTTGATTCGCAGAGACCACAGAGAAAACAAGATCGATTACTCTGATATTGCAATTTTATACAGAACAAATGCCCAGTCCAGGGTCTTGGAGGAAGGGTTAATCGGAGAAGGGATTCCTTATAAAATTGTAGGGGGAGTAAAGTTTTACGACAGAAAAGAAATCAAGGATGTGGTGGCTTATTTAAGGCTCATTCAAAATCAAAAGGATGATGTGAGCTTTGACAGGATAATCAATGTACCTAAGAGAAAATTAGGGCAAAAAGCCAGGGACGCCATTGCAAATTATGCTGAAACAAAGGGAGTTTCAAAGTTCGAAGCCTGTTTTGACTTTGACAAATTGGAGCTTATGCCTTCAGCGGCAAAAAGCATCGAAAACTTTGTATCCGTCATAGAAATGCTGATGATTAAAAAGGATGCGATGCCCTTAAGCGAATTCATAGTTAATGTAATCGAAGACACGGGGCTGAAAGACATGTTGATACAGGATGCTTCTCTCGAAGGAAGAAGCCGTCTGGAAAACATGGATGAATTTTTGTCGGCGGCTAAGGATTTTGAAGAAAGATATGAGGAAAATTCAATAGAGGATTTCTTAGCCCATATTTCATTGTTGGCTGATATAGATAAGACTGATTCTTCAAATGACCTGGTAACCCTGATGACTGTCCACAGTGCCAAGGGCCTTGAATTTGACACGGTTTTTATTACAGGCTTAGAAGACGGTATGTTTCCAAGCATTCATTATGATGGTGAAGACAATCTTGAAGAAGAGAGAAGACTCTTCTATGTTGCCATAACGAGAGCCAAAAGAATGCTTTATATCACCCATGCCAGGGACAGAATTATTTACGGAAGCCATGAAGCCAGGCTGAAGTCAAGGTTTTTGGATGAAATCCCCGAAGAATGCATAGAAGAATCCGATTCTCTTGCCTTCGGCAACAAGAAGCTTCAGCAATTGGAATCTAAAGATGAAGGTAAACCCAAGCTAAAAGGGGATGGTTTTATGCCAGGCGACAAAATATGGCATAAACTGTGGGGAAAGGGCACGGTTGTGCAGCTGAAAGATGATATAATAGTGGTAGCCTTTGAAAACAAGGGCATCAAGAATCTTAACTTAGAATATGCTCCAATCGAAAAAATATAAAGGTATGGTAGGTATGGAAGACAAACTACTTTTAATGAAAGAAAAAATAAAACTTTTAAATGAAGCAAACAAGGCCTATTATCAGGAAGACCGAGAAATAATGTCAAATTATGAATATGACAAGCTTTATGATGAGCTTAAAAAAATGGAAGAGGAAACAGGGGTCGTATTATCCAACAGCCCCACCCTTAAGGTGGGATATGAACTCTTGTCGAACCTGCCTAAGGAAAGGCATGAGAAAGCAATGCTTTCATTGGATAAAACAAAGGAAGTATCCGCCCTAAAGGATTGGCTGGGAGAAAAGACAGGAGTCCTTTCCTGGAAGTTAGACGGGCTTACGATTGTTATGACCTATGAAGGAGGAAGGCTGACAAAGGCTGTAACAAGAGGCAATGGAGAAGTAGGAGAAGTTGTTACCAACAATGCCAAAGTATTCACCAACATTCCCCTCACAATTGCATATAAGGGAAGCCTGGTACTGAGAGGAGAAGCTGTCATCAGCTATTCTGACTTTAATAAGCTGAATCAGCTCTTGCCTGAAACCGAAGGCAAATATAAAAATCCCAGGAATCTTTGCAGCGGCTCGGTGAGGCAGCTCAACAATAAAATCACTGCAGAAAGAAATGTAGGCTTTTATGCATTTTCAGTGGTAAAGGCGGATGTTGATTTCAACAACTCCAGGATTAGCCAGCTTAACTGGTTAAAAAACCAAGGATTCAGCATAGTCGAATTTAAAAGGGTGACTCAAGAAAACATAGAAGATACAGTCAGGTGGTTTGAAGACCGCATTAAGGACAACGACCTGCCTTCGGACGGTCTTGTGTTGACCTATGACGATATTAAATACGGTGAATCATTAGGGACTACCGCTAAGTTTCCCAGAGATTCCATAGCCTTTAAATGGAGAGACGATATAAAGGAAACCACCCTTCTGGAAATTGAATGGAGTGCTTCCAGAACGGGATTGATAAACCCCATAGCAATATTTGAGCCTGTAGACCTGGAAGGAACTACCGTAAGCCGGGCCAGCGTCCATAATTTAAGCATCATGGAAGACTTGGAGTTGGGCATAGGCGACAGAATAAATGTATACAAGGCAAATATGATAATTCCTCAAATTTCAGACAATTTAACCAGGACCAATAATATCGTGATTCCCAAACATTGTCCTGTATGCGGGGGTGAAACCCTTATCAAAAATGATAATGACATTAAAACCCTCTACTGCACCAATGATGAATGTTTAGCAAAGCAAATAAAATCATTCACTCATTTTGTGAGCAGGGATGCACTGAATGTAGAAGGACTTTCCGAAGCAACCATTGAAAAATTAATTGCAAAAGGATTGGTTAAAGAATTGGCGGATATTTTCCACATCGAAAAATATAAGGATGTAATAACCAGGATGGAAGGCTTTGGTGAAAAGTCCTTTAACAACTTGGTCAATTCAGTGAACAAGGCAAGAAAAACCACTGCTCCAAGGCTCTTGTACAGCTTTGGAATAGCTAATATAGGTTTGTCAAACGCCAAATTAATAAGCAGGGAATTCGGCCATGACTGGGACAGAATTCAAAATGCAAAATATGAAGACTTGATTCAAATAGGCGGTATAGGTCATGTTATGGCCAACAATTACGTTAAATTTTTCAGTGATGAAAAAAATAAGGTCATTGTGGGAGATGTGCTGAAGGAAGTGGAAATCGAAGCCGGCCCTGAAACAAGATCAGCACAGATCTTTGAGAATTATGTTTTTGTTATAACCGGGTCTTTGGGCCATTTTAAAAACAGGGATGAATTGAAGGCCCTGATAGAAGAAAGGGGCGGCAGGGTTGCATCTTCCGTCACTTCAAAAACAACTTATTTGATAAATAACGATATTACATCCTCTTCCGGCAAAAACAAAAAAGCAAAAGAATTGGGAATAGACATCATAACTGAAGACCAATTCCTTCAAATGCTGAATTCAGAAAAGAAAGATTAGGAGGCAGGCTATGGCGTTAAGGGTTTTGATGTACTTTGGTATTTTGGCTATAGGATGGTATATTAGCAGCAAGGGGATAATTCATGAAAATTTGATGAAAAAAATATCTTCCATACAAACAATAATTCTCTACGGACTGATTTTTATCATGGGAGTCCGAATAGGAACGGATGAGCACATACTTGCGTCCATAGGCCAAATTGGGATCATGGCCGGGGTGTTTGCATTGGTAACCGCATTTATGAGCATACTGTTTGTTTATGCAGCTAAGAAAAAAACTATTACTGACACGAATATCACGGGAGGCAAAAAATGACTAAAAAAATATTGATTGCATTAGCCTTGGGCATCTTATCCGGATATTTGGCAGCCCCTGATTCGGTATACGAAAATACCGGTTTATTAATGGATATAGGCCTCTGCCTCCTATTGTTTTTTGTAGGTTTAGATTTGGGGAGCAACAAAGATATATTCAAAAATTTAAAGAACTTAGGTTTCAGGATACTCATTGTACCTGCAGGAACCATATTAGGAAGCCTGGCAGGAGGAATAGTATGCAGCCTCATATTTGATATAAATATCTTTGGAGCCCTTGCCATAGCATCAGGGATGTCCTGGTATACCCTGTCGGCCATAATAATAACCCCCATATCCTCGGAGCTTGGCACCATTGCCTTCTTATCCAATGTATTCAGGGAAGTATTGGCCTTTGTGGCGATACCCTTTATTGCAAAGAATATCGGCTATTTGGAAACCATTGCAGCCGGAGCCGCAATCAGCATGGACACGGGCCTGCCCATGGTAACAAGGAACACCAATTCGGAGGTAGCGGTGATATCCTTTATAAGCGGGGTTATACTGTCCCTGGCCGTAACGGTATTGGTGCCGATTTTCGTCGGCCTCATGGCATAGAGGGTTTAATATTGATTAAAGGTATATATGATAATATTTAAAGAATAAATTCAAGGAAGGGGACACATTTTTTATGACAAAAATATATTTTACAAGGCACGGGGAAACGGTTTGGAACAGACAAGGCAGGTTTCAGGGACATAAAAACTCGGATTTGACGGATAAGGGGATATTAGCAGCTGAGCTCTTGTCCTATCGGGTTGAAGATATAGAATTAGATTATATAGTTTCAAGCCCCTTGATGAGGGCCTACAATACCGCTGAAATAGTCAGAGGAAACAAGGATATAGAAATAATAAAGCATGAGGGTTTAAAAGAAATAAATTTAGGCGACTTCGAAGGGATGAGCTATCTTGAAATAAAGAAGAAGCATGGAGACCTCCTTGCTCAAATTGAAAAAGACCCCTTTAACAACCATTATCCAAAGGGAGAAAACCTTAAGGAATTCTACGAGCGAGTCGTGGAAGCATTCAAAGAAATAACAGATAAGTACAGGAACAAAACGGTCTTGATAGTTGCTCACGGAGGCACTATAAAATGCATAGAAGCATATATAAGAAAGTTTAAGCTGTCAAGTGACTGGATGGGTAATGTTGTTCAAAACTGCAGCCTTTCTTGTATTGAAGTGGATGATGGCGGCCAAATAAAAGAAGTATTCTATAATGATACAAGCCATTTGGAAGGCAGCGCCGTTAACCTCTAAAACTCCGGGAAATTTGTCGAAATTTCCCGGGAAAAGTAGAATTTTGACTCCCAAGCCTAATTGGGAGTTTTTTAATTATTTAATTTAAAAGACGAAAATACAACGGCAATAAGCGATTTTCCCCTTATTAAATTAGCTTAAATTAATAAAATAAAGTTTAAACCACTAAAAATTAATAATAATAAATAAAATCCTTGAAAAGTTTATTAAATAATGCTAAACTGGATGAAGTATTTTCAGCACAGGAGAACAATTATACGGAGGAGTCATGAAAAAGTTTAAAAGAGTTTTGGTCGCCAACAGGGGAGAAATTGCAATCAGGGTATTCAGGGCTTGTGAGGAACTGGGAATTAGAAGTGTTGCCATATATTCGGAAGAAGACAAGAATTCCTTGTTCAGAACCAAGGCCGATGAATCTTACAGGGTAGGAAAGGGCAAGTCCCCTGTTGATGCTTATTTAGATATTAATGAAATTGTCAGCCTGGCTAAATCCAAGGGAGTGGATGCCATCCATCCGGGATACGGTTTTTTGGCTGAAAACGTAGATTTTGCTCGAAAATGTCAAGAAGAGGGCATAGTATTTATCGGTCCCGACCCGGTCATGATGGATACATTGGGAGATAAAATCAAATCGAAGATAGCAGCCCAGGCAGTGGGTGTACCTACCATACCGGGTGTAGGGGAAGCTGTAAAATCCGAGGATGAAGCTAAAGAATTTGCTGCCTGCTGCGGATATCCCGTCATCCTCAAAGCTTCTGCCGGAGGAGGCGGAAGGGGAATGAGGATTGCATGGCGTGAAGAAGACTTATTGAGAGAGCTCAGGAGTGCCCGGAGCGAAGCTTTGAAAGCCTTTGGAAGAGATGATATTTTCATCGAAAAGTATATAGAAAATCCGAAACATATTGAAGTTCAGGTTTTGGGAGACAATTACGGCAATTTAGTTCACTTGTATGAAAGGGACTGCTCCATTCAAAGGAGGCATCAAAAAGTCGTGGAATTTACTCCTGCAATAGGCATCACGGAGGACCGGAGGCAGGCAATCTGCAAGGATGCACTGAAATTAGCCAAATCCGTTAATTACAGAAGTGCAGGTACCCTTGAATTTTTAGTGGATAAAGAAGGAAACCACTACTTCATAGAAATGAATCCCAGAATTCAAGTGGAACACACGATTACGGAAATGACAACGGGGATTGATATAGTTCAAGCCCAAATATTAATTGCTGAAGGCTATAGGTTGGATTCGGAAGAAATAAATATAAAATCCCAGGAGGACATTGTACCTTCCGGCTTTGCCATCCAATGCAGGGTAACGACGGAGGATCCTGCCAACAACTTCGCCCCTGACACGGGGAAAATTGATGTCTACCGCACAGGCTCGGGCTTTGGTGTCAGACTGGACGGGGGCAGCGGCTTCACCGGGGCTGAAATAAGTCCTTATTATGACAGCCTTTTGGTAAAGGTTACTTCCCACTCAAGGAGCTTCAGGGATGCTATCAGAAAGAATAAAAGAGCCTTGAAGGAGATAAAGGTTAGAGGGGTAAAAACAAATATCGGGTTTTTACTGAATGTTTTAAACCACGAAACATTTGCCAAGGGCCTGTGCCATACGGGCTTTATTGCCGAAAATCCTTCCCTGTTAAATGTCAGGGGGGGAGAAGACAAAGAACTGAAGGTTCTAAAATATATCGGCAATATTGTAGTGAACGAGACAAAGGGAATAAAACCCCAATTTGATGTTCCTATAGTACCGGATATAAGTGGGCGGCAGAGGGGTCCCGGACTTAAAGACCTCTTTGACAATAAGGGCCCCAAGGCTGTTGCGGATTATGTATTAAAGGAAAAAAGACTCCTGCTCACAGACACAACAATGAGGGATGCTCATCAATCTCTCATGGCAACCCGAGTTCGAACGATTGATATGGAAAAGATAGCACCTGCCATGTCCTATTTGGCAAGCGGTTTGTTTTCGGTTGAAATGTGGGGAGGGGCTACCTTTGATGTTGCCTACAGGTTTTTAAACGAAGACCCCTGGGAAAGGTTAAAAATCTTAAGGGAAAAAATGCCCAACATATTGCTCCAGATGCTTTTAAGGGGGGCAAATGCAGTGGGCTACAAGAATTATCCGGATAATGTGATAAGAGAATTCATAAAAGCGTCCTCTAAGGCAGGAATTGATGTCTACCGTATTTTTGATTCCTTGAACTGGATGGAAGGAATGGAAGTTGCAATCGATGAAGTCCTAAATCAAGGTAAAATAGTGGAAGCAAGCATATGCTACACGGGTGATATCCTTGACCAGAGAAGGGATAAGTACACATTGAAATATTATGTTGACCTGGCAAAGAAGTTAGAAAAAAAAGGAGCTCATATTTTAGCCATAAAGGATATGTCCGCCCTCCTAAAACCAATGGCGGCAGATAAGCTGATAAGAGCCCTGAAAAATGAACTTACAATTCCGGTCCACCTCCACACCCACGATACCGCCGGCAACGGTGTGGCAACTATTTTTGCAGCTGCAAATGCAGGAGTTGATATTTGTGATACCGCATTTAACTCCATGGCTGGACTCACAAGCCAGCCCCCTTTAAACTCGGTCATTGCCGCATTGGCAAATACGGAAAGAGATACGGGGTTAAATTTAGACGATATGCAGAAAATTTCCGACTATTGGGAGGCAGTAAGACCCGTATACAATAAATTTGAATCGGGGCTAAAAACCGGAACAGCGGAAATTTACAAGTATGAAATACCCGGAGGCCAGTACTCCAACTTAAAGCCCCAGGTTGAAAGTTTCGGTTTAGGCCATAGGTTTGATGAAGTGAAAGAAATGTTTAAGACAGTTAATGAAATGCTGGGTGATATAGTCAAGGTTACCCCTTCTTCCAAGGCGGTGGGTGACATGGCCATATTTATGGTACAGAATAATTTAACTCCGGACAACATATATGAAAAAGCCAAGGATCTGGATTTTCCCGATTCAATAGTAGCATACTTTGAAGGGATGATGGGCCAGCCGGAAGGCGGTTTCCCCGAAAGGCTCAGCAAGCTTATATTAAAGGGAAGAGAGCCCATAAAATGCAGGCCCGGAGAGTTGCTGCCACCGGAAGATTTCGATTCAATCAAAAAAATGCTTCGCGAAAAATACGGCCTGGAGGGGACAGACGAAGAGGCATTAAGCTACGCCCTTTATCCCAAGGTATATGAGGACTATCTGAAAAAATCAAAAGACCAGGTGAATTTAAGAATGATGGGAAGCGATATCTTCTTCCACGGCCTGGAAGAAGGAGAAACCTGCGGAGTAAAAATAGCTGAAGGCAAAAAGCTGAACATCAAATTAGTCGACATTAAAACAAATGACAAGGGGACCAAGGAGCTGGCGTTTGAAGTAAACGGCAACACCAGGCTTGTTACCGTTAAGGATAAAAATGCCGTAACTGCCAAGACATCTGACGTTGAAAGGGTTATGGCCGACACGGGCAACCAGTATGAAATAGGGGCCAGCATTCCCGGCAGCGTGTATAAAATCCTTGTAAAAGAAGGTGACAAGGTGTCGGCCGGCCAGCCCGTAGCCATATTGGAAGCCATGAAAATGGAAACCAACGTATTAGCCCCCTTACCGGGAACCGTGAACAAGATTCATGTAAAGGAAGGCCAGAAGGTAATAACGGGAGAATTAATAGCGGAATTGGAATA
>JAAYOE010000064.1 GCA_012520455.1 Tissierellia bacterium | reverse complement strand
CGTCCCCTTGTCACCTTTGTCATCACGGTAGTTATTTGCATAAATGATTAAATTGTGATAAGATAGAAATATAAGTTTTTCAAGTCTTGTACCATGATGAAAAACGAATCATAGAAGGTGGAAAAGCAAATGGATTTAATCAAAAAAACCGTAATGCATAAAAGTTTCGGCCAGGGCACCATAATTGAATGCAGCGACTCTTACGTGGCAGTTCAGTTCGAATCAGGAATCAAGGAATTCGTTTATCCGGATGCATTTGACAGGTATTTAAAATTGGTTGATAAAAAAGCAGCCGATTCGGTGGATAAAATCCTTGAGAAATTGGAAATGGAGCGTGAAATCGAAGAACAGAGAATCAAAGAGCAAAAAGAAATGGAACTTGAAGAAACCAGGCGCCAAATGAGAATAGAAAAACTAAAACAATCAAAGATTCACAGCTCATCCCAGGTTGCATTCAATTGCGGGGAGGAAGAATTAGATGCTATTTTTTCTGATTGGAAGATATTTACCGGGACCATAAAAAGCGGGGCCAATCAAGGCAGGATAAACAAGCTGGTAAGGGTTCAGCATAACAGTGCATGCCTTATAACCTCAAAGGATGAAGGGGCACGTGAAAGGGACAGGTATATATGCGGGTTTTTTATGGCGGACGAAGGCTTTTCGGGCAAATTGTGCCAAGACGGATATATTCCTGCCCATAAGGATTACAGAATCAAGCTTTCAACAGAAGAGTCCAAAAAAATGCCTTTTTGGAAATACTACCTGAATGAAAAATATCCCGACAATATGACCTGGTCCGGCAGGCATCGTTATTTTGACAATATAGTGATGGCTCAGATTTTAAAAGACCTGATAGAGTTAAAAAGTGAACAGGAAGCTCAGCTGCAGGAGTTCTTTGATTATTTCTGCACGGTAAACCAGATAGAAGAAGATATACCAGAGCCAAAGGGTCCTTTAACAAGGGTGAAGTAAGTTGAACTTATTGGGGGGCGCCAATGAAATATTCCAAACCTACTATTTTTGTGTCGCATATTCATGAAAACAAAGAATTGGCATCGATTATCAAAGATTTGATAAACACAATTTTTGAAAATGCATTAAATATATTTGTTTCATCAGATTCAGAGAGTATAGACTTAGGCGATGAATGGCTGGCGAATATTAATGAGGGCCTGAAACAATGCGACATCATGCTTCTCATATGCAGCCCGGAGTCAATCTGCCGTCCCTGGATTGCATTTGAAGCCGGGGTCGGATGGTCAAAGGGAATCAAGGTAATTCCCTTATGCTGCTTCGGTTTGACCATAAGCAGCCTGCCCCTGCCCTTTAACCGGTGGCAGGCAGCTAATGCAAACAGGGAAGACAGTTTAAACAGGCTTATGAAAATAATTGCAAAAGAATTTGATTTTAAATACAATGAGGTTAGGTGGAAAGAAACTGTAAGTAAATACAGCATCTTGATTAAAAAAACAGAAGAAAATCTCTGATTATGTCAAAAAGTGTGAAAAATGTTTGCATATGTTAAAAAGTTATGCTATTATTAAATAAATTCAATATAACTTCAACCGATAATGGCAAAGCTAATGAAAATTAGCGACGCAAAGCTATAGGGCCTTTAAAATGGCAGCCAGCTACCGAAGGAAGTTTTTTCATTCCTTCTTGACGGTTGATAAGGAGGGTAAGATGAAAAAGAGTGTAAGAAAAACTTTATCATTGATTTTGGTAATCATTACCGTTTTGGCTTTATTTGCACAACCTGCATTTGCAATCAGCCAAAAACTATTGGACGAAATTGATAAGACAAATGAACAGATTTTTAAAGAGGTTGAGAAAACCCAGGAAAAGGCGGAAAAGGAAGCTCTCAAAGGCAAGAGCAGGGAAAAATTTGAAGAGTATTTGGACGGGTTAATCGAGAAGTTATTTGAGAAGACGGAAAAATTAGCAGACAAGTTAATAAAGAAAGCTGCTAAGGAAGGCGTAACTCTAAGCAAGACATACATAGAAGTACTTATTTATGACAGAGTTATATTGGTAGACCCCTTTTACGCACACTGATTAATCGGGAATGCTCAAGCATTCCCGAACTTATAAGGAAGACTGCTGAGGGGAATGTGACAACTGAAGGTGGAGCAGGTTATATGAACGGATTGTTTATCTATAAGGATAAGAAATACATAGATCAAGTTGTGGGCACTTCAACTCTAAGTTTGCTTGCCAAAAAAGATGATTTTGAGATTATGCTCTATGAAATAAAGGCCGATAGGCCTAACAGCATAACCCCCGGTGATTTTCCGGATTTAATGGAGTTTTACTACATAATAGAAGGAGCCCTTGAAATCAAAGACGGGGGCAATTTTGTAAAACTAAATAAAGGAGATTATTTTTTTGTCAGCAACATAAAAGAAACTGTGCCTGTCAGAACCATAGAAGATACCAAGATGTTGTATATTTCATCCCGGCCGGTTTACAATCTTTTATACACATATACCGGAGAGCTTAGAAGCCTCTTGGATAAGTCCGAACAAAAAGACACCTATACCCATAATCACAGCAACCGTGTACAGATTTTGTCCGTTAAAATTGTTGAAAAGCTTGGGCTGTCAAATGAAATTAATTATAATATAGCCTTGGCATCCTTGTTTCACGATATCGGAAAGTTTTTTATTCCGGATGAAATACTTAATAAACCGGGCAAATTAAGCGATGAGGAATTCAATTACATAAAAATGCACAGCAAATACAGCTATGAACTTCTTAAGGGGAAGTTTACCGATGATATCGCTCAGATAGTGGAGCAGCACCATGAAAGACTTGACGGTTCAGGTTATCCTAAGGGCCTAAAGGGCGATGAAATACGAATTGAAGCAAGAATAATAGGAGTGGCGGATTCATATGATGCCATGACATCTGACAGGGCTTATCGGAGTGCCATGACTCCCATGGAAGCCATGGAAGAATTAAAGAGTCTGGCGGGCATAACCTACGATAAGGATGTAGTTTTTGCCTTGGAACAGGTATTAAAGGATGAAGGTAATTTATAACAAAATAAGCAGGTAATAATAAAGCATCTGTCTAATAGGTTTAGACAGATGCTGTTTTACTTATCTGGGGCATCTGCCGAAGTTGTCTTCTAAAGCGTCATCCAACAAATCGAAGAGGCATTCAAATACGCATTCACAGTCGCATCTTCTGCGGTTGTCAAATTCTCCGGCGCCACCTACAAAATTGCGCCTGCGTCTGCGGCAGCAAGTCCTGTTGTCATCTTCTAAAGCATCTTCCAGCAATTCAAACAAACACTCAAATACGCATTCACATCTTCTTCTTCTGCCAAAATCACCTGCTACATTATCTCGGCACCTTCTGCGGCCGAAATCACCTGCCACGTCATCTCTGCATCTGCCGAAATCGCCTGCAACATCATTATCTCTAAAGCTCATAACAACACCTTTTCATGATAATTTTGGGTCAAGCCCATTATCATACTATTCTCTCAATGAAAAAGTGTGATAACTTGTCTGCGCGTTTTTTGCACCCATTTTATATGACAAGGGGACGGGGGTAGTGTCATCAAATGTGACAATGAGGACCGTCCCCAGTGTCCCATATTTATTTTCTGGCCAGGGGGTCTGTTATCATTTCATAGCCGCCGGCTGCAGCAATTGTTATCAGTATTGCATTTATGATTGTCATAACAATCCCCTGGGTGTTATCTCCCTGTCGCGCAAATAAAAATGTGAGAATTAATGCAATTAAAAAGGTATATAATCTTACATAGGAATCGCCGAATTTCTTCTTCACAAGGGATTTCGTGAATTGCACTATCAGCATGGTGGTAGCCGTCAGACCGGCAAAGGTCGTCAAAACATCCAAAGTCATAAAATCATTAAACATACATTCACCTCTTTTCATTTTATTAGATTATATGCACCCTCAACGGGAATATGAAGGGATAAAAACAATTGAAATGCGCCTCTTTAAGTGTTATAATGCTTTTCAACGGACACTGAGGTGACCATTTTCGGAGGTTAAATTGAAGGATTTTGTAGTTTTTGAGGATGTATGTAAATATTATTACACAGGCACCATCAAGATACCTGCTGCCCAAGATGTATCATTCACCATAGATAAGAATGAATTCTGCGTGATAGTAGGTCCCAGCGGTGCGGGTAAAACGACTATTTTAAACATGCTGGGCGGAATGGACTCCTGCGACAGCGGTATAATAAAATTGGATAATAAGATAGTCAGCTCCTTAAACGAAAGACAGCTTACGGATTACCGCAGGTATGACGTGGGCTTTGTTTTTCAATTTTATAATTTGATGCAAAACTTAACTGCCCTTGAAAATGTGGAATTAGCCTCAGAAATTTGCAAGGAGCCTCATGATGCCCGGGAAGCCCTTAAAATGGTCGGACTTGAGGACAGGATGGACAACTTTCCTTCCCAACTGTCGGGAGGAGAGCAGCAGAGGGTTTCTATAGCGAGGGCTTTGGCAAAAAATCCTAAAATCCTTTTATGTGATGAACCGACAGGTGCTCTTGATTATAAAACCGGGAAGAGTGTACTTAAATTACTGCATGATACATGCAAGTCGATGGGAAAGACGGTTATCGTAGTAACCCATAATTCGGCAATTACCCGGATGGCGGACAAGGTCATTCATTTAAGAAACGGAACGGTACATAAGATAGAAATAAACAAAAATCCCTTACCTGTCGAAAGAATTGAATGGTAATGAAAAAAACCTATGTGAAGATAATCATTCAGGAAATTAAACACAGCATCGGTAGATTTGCGGCTATTTTCGGGATAGTCGCTCTTAGCGTGGGTTTTTTGTCAGGCTTATTAGCCAGTACCCCCAACATGAAAAAAACCGTTGATGAGTATTATGATAGCAACAGGATGTATGACATATTCATAAAAGGAACAAAGGGTCTTACGGAAAAAGATATAAGAGCAGTCGAGGAGACAGGCATTGTAGAGAGGATAATGCCTGCCTATGTCACCGATGCCTTGCTTGAAAGCGGGAGTAACGGAATATTGACGGCAAGGATTTACGGACTGCCTTTTTTTAATGGAAGGGAATTGAATAAGCTTGAACTGATTTCCGGAAGAATGCCGAAAAACAAACATGAGGCTCTTGTGGAAAAAAGCATCGGCCACATAGGAGAAATAAATATAGGTGAAAAATTAAGAATTTCGGAAACCAACAAGGATTATGAGGATATCGACGATACCTACGGGGTTAAAGAATTTGAGGTTGTGGGAATCGTGAGAAATCCTTCTCATTTTTCCGTAGAAATTGAAAGAACCAATATCGGCAACGGAAGAATCAATGCAATAGTTTACGTGGACGAAAGCTCTTATTCCTTAGATGTCTATACTGACTTTTATATCACCTTAAAGGATACAAGCCCCATGACGGCTTTTACCGATGAATATGAGGATTATGTCAAGGACAAGGTTGATATATTGGAAGATGTGGGCAAAGCGCAGTCAACTATCAGGGATAGGGAGATTAAAGAGGAAGCCTACGAAAAATTAAACGATGCAAAAAAAGAATATGAAGAAGCCAAAACAGAAGCCGAGACTGAACTGGCGGATGCGGCTAAGGAATTGGAAGATGCCAGAATAGAACTTGCAGACGCCTGGGAGGATATAGAAGAAGGTAAGAAAGAATTAGCCGATGCAAAAATAGAGCTTCAGGAAGAAATAGAAAAGGCCGAAAAGGATATAAAGGAAGGATATGAAAAGTTAGCTGATGCCAAAATCGAGCTGGAAGACGGTGAAAAAGAATACGTTGACGGTTTAATCGAATTAGCCGATGGTAAAAGGGAATATGAAGACGGTTTAAAGGAATTCCTTGATGCCGAAAAAGAATTAGAGGATGCACAGAAGGAATTCGATGAAGGGGAGGAGGAATTCCTGGCCGGTGTCAATAAATATGAGGATGGCCGAAGGGAACTGAGAGAAGGTGCAAGAGAATTAGCTGCCGCAAAGGAGGAGCTTATAAAAGCAGAAGCAGAATACTCAGCGGGAGTAACTATGTTGGAGGAGCGAAAAGCTGGATTTGAGAATTTGACAGGCCAAATTATAGCTAAGATTACAAGCGGGACCGGAATAACCACAACCGATGAGCTCATGTATGCTATTGAAAGTGAAGCTGCTACACCCGGTGCAATTTACGGGAGCGTAACCGATATACTTAATGGAATGAGCGCCATGGGTATTGAAGGCCTTCCCGGCAATGCGGGAGAAATGCTGGAAGCATATAAGGATCTCAAGGCAGGAGAAGAATACCTTGAAGCAGTAGGCAGGGAGATTTCCCAAGGGTGGATTCAGTATGAGGAAGGCCAGGCTAAGCTTGAAAGCGGCAGGAGAAAACTAAACAAGGCAAAGGCTGAAATAGATAAAGGGAGAAAAGAATTAGAAGAAAACCGGGCCAAGCTTCAGGATGCATGGAAGGAATTGGAGGACGCCCGGATTGAATTGGAAGATGCTAAAAAGGAAATCGAGGACGGGGAAAAGGAGCTTAAAGATGCAAGGATAGAGCTTGATGACGGATGGAAGGAATATTATGACGGACTTGAAGAACTGAAGGATGCTGAAATAACCCTCAAGGAAGAAACAGAAAAAGCAAACAAGGAAATCCGTGACGCAGAAATCGAACTTGCGGACGGTATTAAAGAGTATCAGGACGGATTAAAGGAGTTTGAAGATGGGGAGAAAGAATACCTTGAGGCAAAGGCAGATGCTGAAAAGGAATTGGCTGATGCTGCTGAAAAAATCGCCGATGCCGAAAAGGAAATCAAAGAATTGGAAATGCCCAAATGGTATGTTCTTGACAGAAATTCCAACTTAAGCTATTTATCCTTTGCGGTAAATGTCGAAAAGGTTGCCGATGTGGCAGAAGTATTCCCGATATTTTTCTTTCTGATAGCAGGTCTGGTTACCCTTACCACCATGACAAGGATGGTGGAGGAGGAAAGGACCCAGATAGGCACCCTGAAGGCATTGGGGTATAAGAAATTAACTATCATTTCAAAGTATATCATCTACTGCGGGACAGCAAGCACCTTAGGCAGCATGGCAGGGATATTATCAGGTTCCAAATTGCTTCCAAATGTTATATGGAACGCATACCGGTCAATGTACGATTTGCCGGATTTGACCAACCACATACTCTGGAAATATGCCTTGCCTGTTTCTCTCATATCAGTTTTAAGTACGGTCCTTGTAACCTTGTATGTGAGCTACCAGACATTAAAGGAAAAGCCTTCAACCTTGATGCTTCCCAGGGCTCCCAAGGCAGGAAAGAGAATTATGCTGGAAAGGGTAGGCTTCATATGGAAAAGAATGAAATTTACCCATAAGTCAACGGCTCGAAATATTCTAAGGTACAAGAGGCATTTTTACATGACTCTTACGGGAATAGCAGGATGCACGGCACTGATGACGACCGGATTCGGCTTGCTTGATTCCATAGGGGCCATTGCCAACACCCAGTTTAGGGATATATTCAGGTATGACTTGACAATACAGTTGGAAAATGAAGAAAAAGATGATGTGCTCGATAGTTTTCTCAGAGACCACAATATTTACGCGGAAGCAATGTCCGATACAGTCTATATCGACCATGAAGGGGATGAGCTTGCGGCAACCGTCATAGTCCCTAAAAATGAGGAGAAGCTTAATGAAGTTATAAGCCTAAGAGACCGTATTACCGGAAACACCTTAACTTTTTCCGATACATCGGTTATAATCACCGAAAAATTAGCGGATACCCTCAACTTAAAAACAGGAGATAAACTTAAAATCAGAAATGACGATGACGTGGAAGCAGAATTTGAATTGACCGGCATTACCGAAAACTATGTGGGAATATATTTGTATATTAACAAGAGTGATTATGAGAGTGCTTTCAATGAAAATATTGAATACAATACCATAATGGTTGACTCAAATATCGAGGAAGGACAGCCTATGGATGAGGCGATAGAAACCCTTTTAAGGGGTGAAATCATGAGTGCGGAGCCCTTGTCTCAGCTCAAAAAATCATTTGACAGCCTCCTTAACAACATTAATTTTATAGTGACGGTCTTAGTGTTTTCATCGGCAGCCTTGGCATTCATAGTTTTATACAATCTTACCAACATCAATATAAACGAGAGGAGAAAGGAACTGTCCACCCTCAAGGTATTAGGTTACCACAGGGAGGAGATAGCGGCTTATGTGTTCAGGGAATCGGTTATTTTGAGCTTGTTGGGAACTGTATTAGGCCTGTTCCTGGGCAAGCTTCTCCATACCTTCGTGGTAATGACGGTAGAAGCATCGAATTTGATGCTGGGCAGGGTAATATCTGCCCAAAGCTACGCAATTTCAGCCCTTTTAACCTTCCTTTTCTCCCTGCTGGTCAATTTGTTCCTGACCAAAAAGCTTAATAAAATCGAAATGGTTGAATCAATGAAAGCAGTCGAATAAAGTTTTAGGGACGGTTCTTTTCGTTCTCAAGAACGAAAAGAACCGTCCCTAAAATTACCGTCCCCAAAATTATTTGTTCTCGGTTTTTATGTTCTCTGTCTGGGTGATGAGCATTCCCGCCAGCATGAGGGCACAACCAAAGTATCCTCTCAAGTTCATTGTTTCTTTTAGAATCAACATTCCCCCAATAGCTGCAAACACTGCCTCCATACTTAAGGCAATGGCTGCGTGGGCGGGCTTGGCATACCTTTGTCCCACAGCCTGCAAGGTGTAAGCAACCCCTACGGACATAATACCGCCAAACAAGATGGGTATAAGGGCCAGGTAGATTCCACCTATGCTTATATCTTCAAGAGCAAAGGCAGTTATCAGGCTCAAAATCGAACATGTTGCAAACTGTGCACTGGACAATTTAACGGCATCAACATTTTTGACGAACCTGTCTATCACTTGTATGTGGGCTGCCCAGAAAAATGCTCCTATTAATTGCAGGAGGTCCCCCAATTGAATAGAAAAATCTTCATTGATACTCAAGAAGTAAAGACCAACAGCTGCTGTTACAGCACCTATCCAGGTTGTGGAATAAGTTTTTTGCTTTAAAAATATTCCTAAAATGGGCACCAATACTATGTATAAACTTGTTATGAATCCTGCTTTTGCCGCAGTGGTGTAAATAAGTCCAACCTGCTGGAAAGAGGCTGCAATAAATAATATGCATCCGGCCATGATTCCCGACTTTATTGTTGTTTTCAGGTCTGCTTTTGGTTTTGCTTCAGCATCCTTATTGTTTTTGCCGGAAAAATAAATTATAGGCAGGAGGGAAGCACTTCCCAAGGCAAATCTTATACCGTTATAGGTAAAAGCACCGATATGCTCCATACCGGCCCTCTGTGCCACAAATGCAAATCCCCAAATAGCTGCCGTCAACAATAAGATAAACACTGCCTTAATTTCTTTTGATTTCATTTTATCCCCTCGCATATTCGTAATAACCGTATCTTAACATAAAAACCATGCTATTGGAACAGTAATTTTGACATTTTTCTTCGAAGCTTTCTGACGGCATTACTTTTGATATTGATTACAGCCCGGTATTTAATACCTAATTTATCTGCAATTTCTTGGATTGAAAGGCGGCGAAAGTAGAAGAGGCTTATAATCATCTGCTCCTTTTCGGACAATTCATCGATACACTTATGCAAGGAGTCCTCTTCCTCTTTTAAAATTATTGAAGTTAATTGGTCCCTACAGTCGCTTATTAATTCCCTGCCGGTTTCATACAGGTGGTCCATGCTCAATGCATCATTTTTGATGCTTTTTTTAAAATAGTCTTTATAGAAATAATAGAGCCTGATTTTAACATATTGAAGAAAGTGAACCTTTCTGTCCGTGTCAAAATCTTTCAAGGACTGTAAAATTATCATGTAACCTTCCTGCTGCAGGTCTTGGGTAAGGGGATCGGAAGGGGACCAATATGTGTAAATATTCTTAAAAATGACCGGATTTAACCTTTTAAGCAAGATTTCCACATAAATCTTGTCCCCTTTTAAAGATTCCTGAATAATATAGTTAATGTCAGGCTGCATCCTCATCACCACGGACATTATATTAAAGAGGTGGTGGTTTGTATAAAGGGCTGTGAGAGGATTAAACAAGCGGACTTATGCAAACCGCAAAAATACTATAATATGAATAAATCAAACAAATTTTTGTAAAAAGGAAATGAAAGTATATGAAAAATAATATAAAATTCAACGATATCGAAGCTATGCTTCCGGTCTACGTGAAAGATAAGGGGAACTGCACGGAAATAATAACAAGAGCAGGGTCATTTATAAAAACTGCAACAATTGAAACCTGCACCAAGAAGTTGGCAGACTACTTTAATATAAGCCTGTATCACAATCGTATAAATTATGGACAAGAGTTGGGAATTACCAATAAGGTGCCCCTGGTCATAAACGAGAACCTTATCTATATCTACATCAATGTAAGAGAGCCCATGTTTGCTCACGATGCCGCCTTTGGCTTATTTGACGTGAATTCCATAGAGAATGTATATGACAAGGAAGGCAAGGCGGTTATTGAAATGAAGTCGGGAAGAATGATAGAAACAAGGCAAAGCGTCAAGTCTGTCAAAAAAAACATGCTTAACGCAAGAATCGCCAAAGACATATACAAGGAAAAGCACAAGGTGCCTTAGTCTTGTGCTTTCAAAAATACCAGGCTAAAGGTTTAGGACACGAATACTTCGTGTCCTTTTGTCGTCCTGAGCAAAGCGAAGGGATTCATGAGATTTTTCACTGCGTTCAGAATTCTCACGTGTTATCCACACCACGATAAATGAATACGTTTTGTCATCCTGTGCATATGCGAAGGATCTCATGAGATTCTTCGAGCTAAAGCTCTCAGAATGACAGTTTGTGAGTTATCCACAACAATAACACCCTGCGGGTTATTCATGTCAATGACAAGTCGCTGGTTGACTATCAAGTCATAATTAAAAATAACGGGACATATAATATACTATTTAAGGGGGGAATGTTCATGGATGAAAAAACAATGCAGAGTTTAATGCTTGAGAATAAAGAAATACTGAATGTCACCGGCGTTGAAGGGGTTGATAACTTTAACGATGAAACAGTTGTTCTTATGACAACAAAGGGAAGGCTTACCATAAAGGGGGAAAACCTGTCCATAAGCAAGTTAAATGTAGATGAAGGCAAGCTCATGGTCAAAGGCATCATTAATTCATTAGTCTTTTCCGAATATGAAGGCCGGAAAGAAAAAGTAAGCTTAGTAAAGAAACTGTTTAAATAATATGGACTACTTACCTTATTCTCAGGAGTACATGCTCGCCGTTTCCGTCATGGCAGGTGTGCTTCTTGGATTTCTATGGGATATCTACAGGCTTATCAGGCACTATGGCAGGTTTAAGACAAGAGGAACCCTTATAGGCGATATAATATATTGGATAATCAGCATAAAATTTGGCACCCAACTGATCTTGGACATAAGTTACGGCAATGTCAGATTCTTTATTTTGATGGGGTTTTGTGCCGGAGCCCTCCTTTATTTCTGGGGTATCAGCGAATATGTTTTAAAGGTCTTCGTATTTATTGTTGATTATATAATAAGGGTTATAACAAAAATCATTCATTCATTAACAGTCCCGGCTAAGTTTATCATGGGAAAAATAAAGGTTTTACTATATCCCCTTAAGTTAAAATACCTTGTATTCAGGGATAAGCTCAAGAAGAGGCACAAATTTATGAAATTTAAATTAAAAAAGGTTTTCAAAAATAAAAAAATGATATATAATAGGAAAAAACGAAGGAAGCGCAAAAAAAGCACTAAGACCCGCCTGAAGCACTTAAGAAAGGAGTAGTCTCTTGAACGAAGAACAAAAGATTATTGAGCTTAAGAAGAAAATCAACCATTATGATTTTCGTCAAAAGGAAAAAGAGATAAAAGAACAAAAGCGTATGCAAAAGTTAGCTGCTCCAATAAAGAAGAAGAGAAAATTCAATGTGCTTAATTTTCTGTTCCTGGTTTTTTTAGTGTATTTTGTTTATACTGCCTTCAATCAATATGAAATGCTTTTGGACCTGAATGCCCAGATAGAAGAAAAGGAAAATATGAAGGCTGAAATCGAGAAGAAGGCAATGGAGCTTAAAAATGACGTGGAAAAACTGAACGAAGAAGAAGCACTTATGGAAATAGTCGAAAAAATAGCAAGAGATCAGTATAAAATGGTTAAACCCAATGAAACCATATACATAGATAAAAACAAGAATGATAATAAGCTTATTCAAGGAATAGGCTCTGAAAAAGACTTGATAAATGAATAAAATATTATGATTTAAACATATTTTGACAGTATACTACAATCATATTTGCTACCATAAGTAGAGGGGTGTAAATATGATTGGGAAAACAAAAGATGAAAAATATGTTTCAATCATTAAGCAATCTATAACTAAAGAATTTAAACACATCAAGGAAAACCTGCCCCTCCTTTTGATGTGTTTTTTTCTTTCAAGGCATACGATAATCGGTGAAATTTTTCCCTTCGCCCTAATTGTTCTAAGCATATACTGCCATGCAAAGGGTCCCTGGTTTTCAATCTTGGCTGTATCCATAGCGGGAATAATGTCGGTTCGGTTTGATTTTGCATACCTTGTTATGCTCACGGCCATTTACGGGTACTATTACGCTTTTAAAGATGAGGGTAAAAGCTCAATTTTTTTAGCAGCCGGATATACTGCCGCAGTCTTGTTTTTTTCGAAAACAGCAATACTCTTTACCGAGGGATTTAACAAAAATGAACTCATGCTTAACTTATTTGAGGCCTTGTTTATTTTCAGCGCCATGGTTTTAGTAAACGAAGGAATCAATACCCTTAAAAAAATAAAAAAAGAAGCAAAAGTTAGGGAATCAAGAAAGGCAAGAAAAGAAGATGCCCAACCGGTAACAGAAAAGAATGAAAATAAGGCAGAGAATAAGGCTGAAAATAAGGCTGAAAAAGAAGCTGCTTCAACCCTGTCTGATACAGCTGCAAATAAAACTACCAAGAAAACCAAGCATTTAAACATATTTTCCGACCAAGCCAAAGAAAAAATAAAAGAATACCTTCTATGGCAGAATATTAATGTCAAATTCCTTGAAGTGATACCCTCCAATAAAGCTTCCATATTGCTGAGCATGACGGTCAGAACCGAAAAAACACCCGATGAAGCTGAAACTGCAATCGCATTGATTGTAAGAAATCTTACCGGTGCAAAATTAAGATGTGTTGAAAGAGTTGTGATTGCACCAAATTACTATGTTTTTAAATTTAAAAATTTAAAAAAGATTAAAATCCGCACGTATACCGCAACTGCTGTCAAGGACGGGTCCCTTGTTTCGGGGGATAATTTCGCATATGCCGGCAGGGCAGACAAGTACTATGTGGTTTTGTGCGACGGAATAGGGTCCGGAGAAGAAGCACACAGTGAAAGCAACAGTGCCTTAGACTTAATGTCAAGGTTTTTGTACTCTGATTTCACGGAAGAACAAATTTTAAGAACCTTAAATTCCGTTTTGATGATTGCATTAGGTGATGATAGATATGTGACCTTCGATTTCACCGTAATTGATTACGGGACCAAGGAGATGCGTCTCTACAAGGCAGGAGCCGCCCCTTCCTATATTTTAAGTAACAAGGGAGTGGACAAAATAACCGGCAAAAGCCTGCCCTTGGGAATTTTAGATAATTTTGAATACAGCTCCTTTAAAAAACAAATAAACATTGGAGACATGCTTGTGATGGTCAGCGACGGAATCATCGACTCCATAAACTTAGACCCCAAAAAATCCCTCGATAAGTATTTGGAAAGCCTGACAAAAAAGGACCCCCAAACCGCGGCAAACTCTATACTAAGCTACGCCCTCAGAGGTCAGGACAAAATAATAGATGATATGACGGTCTTGGTCACAAAGATTGGTTGATGAGAAATTCAAGGGACGAATAACCTGTTCCAAAGTCGTCAAGGTATATTTTTATGCCATCCTCCCTGAAGCTTTTTAATTCTTTGTTCAAAACAGCATAATCCTCCGAAAATACAGATTCCGTAATTTCAAAACTGAAATTTTGGGGACGGTTCTTTTCGTTCTTAAAAATCCGTTTTAATGGTAATTTTTTGAATAATGAAATCTCTATTGTAATTATTTATTTGTAACTTATTGAGAATGAAAAGAACCGTCCCTAAAATTTCATTGAGAACGAAAAGAACCGTCCCTAAAATTCCCTAAAATTCCGAGAACGAAAAGAACCGTCCCTAAAATTTGTTTTTAAAAAAGTATTTTTGTGGTATAATTTATGCTATATATGTTAGATGAGGAAAAATATGCACGAATTGATAAAAAACAATATTCTCAGTAAGAATTTAATAGTAAGAGGGGACAATATCCTCTTAGCCTTGTCCGGAGGACCGGATTCGGTATTTTTATTCCATAATTTAAGAAAATTAAGGGAAAGTTTAACCTTTAATCTGTATGCTTCTCACATAAATCACATGTACAGGGGCAAGGACGCCATGCATGATGAGGAGTTCGTAAGAGAGCTCTGCCAAAAATACGGTGTTAAACTTTTTGTGAAACGAAAAAATATGACAGAATATGCCAAGGAGCTAAGGGTGACGGAAGAGGAGGCAGGAAGGGTTCTCAGGTACGGTTTTTTCAAAGAAAACTTAAATTCTCTGGGGGGAGGCAAGGTAGCCCTTGCTCATAACTTAAACGACCAGGCAGAAACGGTCCTCCAGAGGCTTATCAGGGGAACGGGAATTGACGGTTTAAGTGCTATGTCATTTCAAAAAGATAATTTGATAAGACCCATGCTCAATGTATCAAGGGATGAAATAATGAAATACCTTCATGAAAATAATTACCAATACTGCATCGACATTACAAATTCACAGGATATTTACGGCAGAAATAAAATAAGGCTTAATTTAATTCCATATTTGGAAAAGAACTATAACCCAAACATCCAGACGGCCCTTTGCAGGATGGCCGAAACAATGGGAAGAGACAAAAAAATAATCGAAAATTACATAGATGCTAAATTCAGGGAAGTTCTTAAGGACAAAAGCGAAACAAGGATTGTATTGGACCTGAATTGTTTAAAAACTTTGGACATAGGGGAAAAAGGACGGATCATCAGGCGGGGAATCGAAGAACTCAAAGGCAGTACGGTAAATATTGAAATGAAGCATATCGACAGTGCCATAAGCTTGATAGATGGAGGAAAAACCGGCAAAAAAATCGACCTGACCGGAGGCTTTACAGTCGAAATAAGCTATAATAATTTTATTGTGAATAAAACGGTTGAAAAAGTTCCTGCTTTTGAATATAATATTGTTTTAAACGAGTTTAACTACATAGAAGAAATCAATAAAACCCTGGTTGCAAAAGTTTTAGAGGCAGCCGATGTATCAGGGGAAGATTTTGACGACAGGTGCAGCGTATGTATCGATTTTGATTTGATAAAAGGAAATCTGAGAGCTCGAAACAGGAGGCAGGGGGATTCAATGACACCTTGCGGCATGAAGGGGAGCAAGAAAATCAAAGATATTTTTATAGATTTGAAAATTCCGAAAGATGAAAGGGATTCAAAACTGATAATAGCCGATGACGAAAATATAATATGGCTTGAGGGCTATAGAATTAATGATAAATACAAAATAAGGGATTCAACAAAAAAAATACTTAAAATTACAACGGGGAGGCAATATGAATAAAGACATTAAGAAAATCCTTATCGGAGAAGAGGAACTTAAGGCAAAGGTAGCTGAATTAGGCGCAAAAATTACCGAAGATTACAAGGGTAAGGACTTATTAATCGTATGTGTATTAAAAGGTGCGGTAATTTTTGCAAGTGACTTGATAAGAGAAATAAACCTGCCTTTGGATATTGATTTTATGGCGATTTCCAGTTACGGAAACAACACCAAATCATCAGGAGTTGTAAGAATCTTAAAAGACTTAAATATGGGGATTGAAGACAAGCATGTCTTGATTGTGGAGGATATAATAGATTCAGGGCTTACATTGGCTTACCTGGTGGAGAACCTTAGGACCAGACGGCCTGCATCCGTTGAGATATGCACAATTCTTGACAAAAAGGAAAGAAGAACAGCTAAGTTGGACATAAAGTACACAGGATTTGTGGTTCCCGATGAATTTGTGGTGGGCTACGGTTTGGATTATGCTGAAAAGTACAGAAATTTACCCTATATTGCTGTCCTGAAGGAAGAAGTGTACAAAGGTTAAAAAAATGTAATAAACAATTGTAATACCGGTTCGTTTATGTTATATTAATACAGTAGTCAGTTTTAGACACAGGAGGTTTTAATTGAAAGGATTTATGAGAAGTATCGCTATGTATATCCTGATATTCGTAGTGATCATACTGCTGGTCCAGAGCATGGTGGAGAAGCCTCAGCAAGCAACCAGCATAAGTTATAGCGATCTTGTTATTGAGATAGAAAATAATAATGTAAAAGCACTCAATTTTATCGAAAATGAGGTAGAAGGAGTGTTTAAAGACGGTAAGGAGTTTACTTCCTATGTACCTCCACTGTTTTATTTTTCGGGAGCATTTTATGACAATCATCTGGTCGAAAGGATAAAAGCGGAGGAAATAGAAGTAAGCGGTGAGCCCGTACCTCCTACTCCCCTGTGGCTTCAGGCTTTGCCTACAATCGGAATGTTAGTCTTATTGGGAGTTTTGTGGTATGTATTCATGAAGCAATCTCAGGGAGCCGGTCCGGGCAAGGCGATGAGCTTTGGGAAAAGCAGGGCTCATATGGTAAAAGATGACGAAAAAAAGATTACTTTTGCGGATGTGGCAGGCTTGGACGAGGAGAAGGAAGAGCTGAGTGAGATAGTGGAATTTCTTAAGAATCCGGGCAAGTTTGTAAGGCTTGGTGCCCGCATACCCAAAGGAGTTCTCCTTGTGGGACCTCCCGGGACGGGAAAAACATATTTGTCAAAATCCGTAGCCGGTGAAGCAGGTGTCCCCTTTTTCAGCATAAGCGGCTCGGACTTCGTTGAAATGTTTGTAGGCGTGGGAGCATCAAGGGTGAGAGACTTGTTTGACCAGGCAAAGAAAAACGCCCCCTGCATAATATTCATAGATGAGATTGATGCGGTAGGAAGAAGAAGAGGAGCAGGTTTAGGTGGAGGCAATGATGAAAGAGAGCAGACTTTAAACCAGCTCTTGGTTGAAATGGACGGATTTTCCGGCAATGAAGGAATAATCATCATAGCGGCAACCAACAGGCCTGACATTTTGGACCCTGCCTTGATGAGACCGGGAAGATTTGACAGACAGGTTCACGTAGGCCTTCCCGATGTAAAAGCAAGGGAGGAAATCCTCAAAATCCACGTGAGAAAGAAGCCCTTGGCGGATGATGTGGATTTAGAAATTGTTGCAAAAAGAACTCCCGGTTTTACCCCTGCCGATTTGGAAAATGCAATGAATGAGGCGGCCCTTTTGACGGCAAGACAGAATAAATCGGTAATTACGATGGATATCATTGAAGAAGCAATAACGAAAGTGATTGCGGGACCTGAAAAAAGAAGCAAGGTAATAAGCGAAAACGAAAAGAAACTGACAGCATATCATGAAGCAGGTCACGCGGTTGTGGCAAGGCTTTCATCAAACAAGGATCCGGTTCACATGATTACCATTATTCCAAGAGGGGGAGCAGGCGGATTTACCATGTATCTGCCTGAGGAAGACAAAACATACCGGTCCAAGTCAGACATGGAAGAGTATATTGTAAGATTATTGGGAGGAAGGGTTGCAGAAAAATTAGCCCTTAATGATATATCAACCGGGGCTTCCAATGACATAGAAAGAGCCACAAAAATTGCAAGGGCAATGGTTACAACCTACGGCATGAGTGATGAATTAGGCCCCATGGCCTATGGAACCAGCGATGACGAAGTGTTCTTAGGCAGGGATTTCAACAGGATTAGGAACTACTCCGAAGATGTTGCAGCGAAAATTGACAGAGAAATGCGAAGGATCATTGATACCGCATATAATAAAACAGAAAGACTCCTGAGCGAAAATATGGAAAAGCTCCACAATGTAGCCCAGGCCCTCTTAGAAAAGGAAACAATTACCGGCAAGGAGTTCGAAATACTCTTTGAAGGTGGAAGCATAGTTTAAAGCCATTTGAAATAAATCCGGGGCGGTAATTATTTACCGCCCGTTTTTTTGTTAATGGATAAAAAAATTAGTGTTTAATGTGAAAAATAGTGATATAATGAACTATGGTCTTTGTTTTTACATGAGGTTTTTAAGGAAAAGGCCCAACAAATAATAAAGGAGTGATGAATATGGATTCTGATCCTTTGAGTAATAACACAAAAGCTGAATACAGACCTGCATTATCGGGGAAACCATATTCACCACTGCGGTTTCTCTGATAGATTAATGAAACACAATTATTATATCTAAAGGAGGGGACCAATGAGAGATGAAAGGATATTGGAATTAATCGAGCAAAAAAAATACATTGACTTAAAAAAAGAACTCTCGGAGATGAATGAGGTAGATATCTCGGAAATAATAGAAGAGTTGGACCATGCCACATCCTTGCTTGTATTCCGAATCTTGCCCAAAGATATTGCCGTTGAAGTTTTTGCTCATTTTTCAGCGGAAAAGCAGGCGGAAATAATCAATTCGGTTTCAGACAAAGAACTCAAATTCATACTTGATGAATTGTTTTTTGATGACATGATTGACTTGATTGAAGAAATGCCGGCCAATATAGTCAATAAGATTTTATCCAACTCAAGCCACGAAGAGAGGGTTTTGATAAACCAATTCTTAAAATATCCTGCCCATTCGGCCGGAAGCCTGATGACCATCGAATATGTGGAGCTTAAAAAAAGAATGACGGTAAAAGAAGCATTAGACCACATTAAAGAGACCGGATTGAGCAAGGAGACAATTTATACATGCTATGTTACGGATAACAACAAAAAATTAAAAGGGATAGTATCCTTAAGAAATTTGGTTGTTGCTGATACCGATAGGCTGATAGAGGATATTTTCCATGAGGATATCATCTATGTGGAAACTCATGATGACCAGGAAACAGTGGCAAATACTTTCAGGAAATACGGATTTATGGCCTTGCCCGTGGTGGATAAGGAGCACAGGTTAACAGGTATCATCACCTTTGACGATATAATGACTGTAATGGAAGATGAAGCCACGGAAGACCTGCAGAGGATGGCTGCAATGGTACCTTCCGAAGCATCCTATTTGAATTCGGGAGTTTTTGAACTGGCAAAAATGAGGCTCCCCTGGCTCTTGATATTGATGCTGGGAGCATCCATAACAGGCAGTATCATAACCAAATTTGAAAATCTTCTGAGCACCTATGTTGTTCTCACAATATTTATTCCAATGCTCATGGATACCGGAGGAAACTCCGGCAACCAGTCTTCAACCCTGATAATCCGAGGCCTGGCAACTGAAGACGTCAGCTTAAACGATGCCGGCAAGGTCTTATGGAAGGAATTCAGGATAAGTTTAGTGGTGGGAATAATATTAGCTACAGTGAATTTTGCGAAAAACATGGTGATTGACAGGGTGGGATTGACGGTTTCTTTAACGGTTTCCGTAACCGTAGCCCTGATAGTAATATTAGCTAAAATGGTGGGAGGCATTCTGCCCCTTTTGGCAAAAAAGCTGAAATTAGACCCTGCCATAATGGCAGGTCCCTTGATAACAACCTTGGTGGACGGCTTGG
>JAAYOE010000063.1 GCA_012520455.1 Tissierellia bacterium | reverse complement strand
CATTCTTTCAATTATGCTCATAATGTTCAGTGCGACCTGGGGAGATCCTACGGTTCCCCAAAGGGCTATGGCTTCTGTAAGCGGAAAGTCTGCTAAGAAATCATTTTTTATAGCAGGAGTATCTGCAATACTATTCGGTATCGGAATATTGATTATCGGAGCCGGCGGTGCTTATCTTATCCCCGACTTGGTTGAAAGATACGGAACATCAGAAGCTGTTTTCCCAATATTTGTTCTGAATTACTTCCCGACTGGCATGAAAGGGTTTATGATTGCTGCAGTTATATCAGCAATCCTATCAACCCTTGACTCAATGCTTCTCATGGCATCAACAAGCCTTGTATACGATGTTGGAAGTGTAATAAAACCGGGCGCAAGTGACAAACAACTGAATAAGGGGCTTAGAATCGGAGTTATTATCTTAGGCTCTATAGGATTATTTGTAGCTTTAAAATTACCTTCAATGCTGTCAGCAATGTATTTTATATTCTCTTTGGTAACAGGTGCATTCTTAGCACCTTTATTAGCGACATTATACTGGGAAAAAGCAACAAAATGGGGAATTACTCTCGGTGTTGTATCGGGTGCCGTGGTAGTAATCGGCATGTATATAGGCGGAGTTATGGGATTAGGCGGAGACCCGGCATTTACAGGTTTAATAATATCATCTATATTTGTCTATATAGTGTCATACTTGACCGGAGGAAGCAAATCAAAAAGAGTACTTACAGTTTCAGAGGAAGCTTAAAATATGAAATTTAGAGAAATAACAATACCATATGGCAAAAGTCATGTTAATGTATCTATACCTTGCAGCAACCTGATTTGGGAAAAAGGACCCAAATCAGGTAGCAGCGACCCTAATTGCATCGACAGGGCACTGGAAAATCCCGTGAACTCGCTAAAAATTCAAGACTTAGCAAGAGGAAGGAATAATGCTCTGATAATTATTGATGACAAAACAAGAAATACTCCGACGGATATAATCCTTCCTAAAGTGATTAATCAACTAAAAACGGCAGGCATACAAGATAATAAAATTGTCATCCTTATTGCATTGGGTACTCATAATGAAATGACCAAAGGTGAGATAATCGAGAAATGCGGCCGTGATATTTTCGATAAATATAGAATTTTGCAACATGATTACAATAATTATGAAAACCTATCATATTATGGCAGGGTAGATTTAGAGATACCGATTTGGATTAATAAAATCTATTTGGAATCAGACATTAAAATTGCCATTGGTAAGATAATCCCCCACGTTGATGTAGTATGGTCAGGAGGGGCCAAAATAATAGTCCCCGGTATATGTGGCAAAGAAACCGTAGAAAAATTTCATCTTGCCAGCACAAAAAACAAAGACAAACTAAAAGGTAAAGTCGACAATATTGTGAGAAAGGCTATGGAAGATATTGCCGGCAGGACAGGGCTTGATTTTATCTTGAATGTTATTGTAGATGAAAATCAAAACCTGATTGATGCTGTAGCAGGTAATTTTGTCCATGCCCACAGAAAAGGTGTAGAAATAGCAGAGAAAATATTTACAGTAGATAAAAATACTCAAAAGGCTGACTTAATACTAATCAGCTCTTATCCTGCCGATGAGGATTTTTGGCAGGCAGGGAAAGCTGTATCAGCTGCCGTCCCCCTTGTTAAGGAAGGAGGGGACTTAGTCTTGGTCAGTCCGTGCTATAAGGGGTTTTCTCCCGACCATCCCGTATTGATAGAATCCTTGATTAAGGGTTTGGAGGCAACGGAGAAGGCAATAAGTGAAAAAAAGACACCGGATATTGCAGGGGCTGCTGTAGCGATAGATGTCCTAAAGATTATAAATAAAAATAACATATGCCTTTATAGCCGGGATTTGGATGAGGATTTACTCAACAGGATTAATTTTCAAAAAATAAATAATCTTCAGGAATACATTGATAATTATATAATGCAAAATCCCGACTGTAAAATAGGAGTAATTTACAGCGGAACAGAAATTATGGTTATCTGATAATTTACGGAAGAAGGGAAAAAATGAAAATCTGCATAATTGATTCAAAGTGTTTTATTTCTGATGAAAGTATGGTAGAAGATTTAAAAAAAATAGGAGATCTTGCTTTATATGACGGTATACCCGAAAGTACCGATGAGGTGGTAAGACGGGCAAAGGATTCAGATATAATTTTATTCGGTCTCATGCAATTTACAAATGAGATGTTAGACAGGCTGCCTAACTTAAAGATTCTACAGTTCATCGGAACGGGTGTGTGGAATTTTGTAGATGTGGAATATGCCGAATCCAAGGGTATAAAGGTATTAAACATAGAAGGTTACGGGAATAATGCCGTTGCTGAATTTGCTTTAAGCTGTGCCTTTTCCCTTGCAAGAAGAATTACACTTGCAAACAACTTAATGAAGGAAAGAAGATGGACCATAGAAAATTTAGAGGGAATCGAAATAGAAGGGTCTGTTTTTGGAGTAATAGGTACAGGTAATATTGGCGCTTTAGTAGCAAAAAAAGCTAAGCTGCTGGGAGCTCATGTTATTGCATGCGATATATACGAATCAGATGAACTAAAAACAAAATACGGAATTAAATATGTTTCAATGGATGAAATTTTTCAACAAGCAGATATAGTATCAGTACACATGAAGGCAACAAAAGAAAATGAAAAAATTATCGGTAAAGCCTTACTGCAAAAAATGAAAAAGAATGCCTTATTTATAAATGTTGCCAGGGCAGAGCTTGTAGACAATGATGCCCTATATGAAATGCTTATAAAGAATAAAATTGCTGGTGCCGCCATTGATGTTTATGACAGCGAACCGCCTGCAGACTACAGAATTTCTGATTTGCCAAATGTTATAGCAACTCCTCATATCGGTTATTATACAAGAAACGCCAGTGATAAGTCAGTTCTTCTTGCAGTAGAATCTGTATTGAAAAATATCGGTTCTATAGGGTTATAAGATACTAACATCATATAATGTATCAGAATTATTAACATGGGCTGTTAGGAGAATTTAAGCTAAACTGCCCATGTTCTATGTTTAAATAGTATTTTGAAACATATTGAGCACACCTGTATGCGAGTGTATGAATTTATGTTGCATCACATATGTTTAACTTCTCTTAGAAAGGTAATTCTGCTATAACTTAAAATACTTAAAATACCATTGACATTTACGTTGGTTTTCAGTTATAATGTACTTTGCTGTAAGCACTGTGGAGAGATGTCCGAGTGGCTTAAGGAGCACGCCTGGAAAGCGTGTGTACGGGAAACTGTATCTGGGGTTCAAATCCCCATCTCTCCGCCAATTGAAATTTCAATATTTAATGCCCTATCTTATTGTAATAGGGCTGTTTTTATTTGCATTCTTTATATTTAAAAATAAATATTAGTATTTGGGAAAATTCTCAATTTATGTTATGATATTAAAAAATATCAGTTTAATTGAAATCGAAACTTAGGGTATCAGGAACAGAGGAGGTATTGCTATGAAGCCCATAAGCTGCCGGGAAATGAAAGAGATTGACAGCCATGCCATTGAGAAAATCGGTATCCCCGGTATTGTTTTAATGGAAAATGCGGCACTTAAGGTCATAAAAAACATAGACTTAAACTTAAGTCATTATACGGTTGTATGTGGCAAAGGAAACAACGGAGGTGACGGACTTGCTGTTGCCCGTCATCTTATTTTAAAGAATAAAAGAGTCAAGGTTTATATTGCAGGCAGTATTGGCAGCGGTACGGATGATTTCAATACAAATTTGAATATTTTAAAAAACCTCAAGGCCGACATAACTTATATCCAAGGTGAAAAGGAACTAACCGCTTTGAAAGAGGATTTACAAGTCAGCCAGTTCACAATAGATGCCCTGTTCGGGATTGGTTTAAAAAGGAATATTGAGGGTATTTACTATGATATAATAAAAATCATGAATGATTGGTCAAAGCAAATCATAGCGGTTGATATTCCGTCAGGTATAAACGGAGACACCGGAGAAGCGATGGGTATAGGTGTAAGGGCTGCAAAAACCATTACATTCCATGCCGTGAAAAAGGGTTTGATAAACTGCGGTGGTTATGCCGGAGAGATTATAGTTGAGGATATAGGCATACCTCAAAGGAATTAAGTTAAAAATACTATTATGATAAGGTACTGTCATGGCTACAATAGAAGAAGTACAAATAATATTGGATGAAATAGCTGAAGAGTTGCCTGCAGAAATTTACAAGGACCTTAACGGCGGCATTGTTTTGCTGCCCCAGGTTAAGCTGCATAAAAAAAGCGTGGATGATGACCTGTATGTTTTGGGCGAATACCGCAATGAGAGGATTTCCGGAAGGTATATAGTCGTGTATTACGGCTCCGTAGAAAAGCTTTACGGCAGACTTTCAAGAAGGATGCTCAAAAATAAACTAAGGTCAGTCATTAAACACGAATTTCTTCATCATCTTGAATCCATGGCCGGGGAAAGGCATCTGGAACTGGAAGATGAACGAAAATTAGCAGAATACTTGAAAAATAAGGATCCTAAATAATCATAAAAGGATTCTTTTTGCAACCATGCAGAATTTATTTTTAATATTTGTATTATTGAATTTTTATGCTTGCATTTGTTGTAAAGTTTTTTTATTATAATTAATAAAACGATTAATCAACATATAAAGGAGAAATCATTGTGCTGAGGATAAAAGATAACATATTGTATTTTGATGGATGCAATACGGTCGAATTGGCAAAAAGCTACGGAACCCCCCTCTATGTATTGAGTGAAACAGCCATAGTTGAAAGGTGCAGAGAAATAAAAGAGACATTTTTGAACAAATATGAAAGAACGAGAGCTGCCTATGCTTCAAAAGCATTTTTAACCCTTGCCATGTGCAAAATAATTGAAAGGGAGGGCCTTTGTCTGGATGTGGTTTCCGGAGGCGAACTGTATACTGCCATAAAGGCGGATTTTCCGGCAGAAAGAATTGAATTCAACGGCAATAACAAATCCCTTGAGGAATTGGAGCTTGCCATTGATTACAATATAGGAAGAATAATAGTGGATGGTTTTGATGAATTAGACATAATTGAAGATATTTGCAGGAAAAAAGGCAAGAAAACCAATATACTTTACAGGATAACACCGGGAGTTAAGAGTGATTCCCATGATTACATAGTAACAGGGAAAAAGGATTCCAAGTTTGGCTTTCCCTTGGATGATGATGTCATATTTCCTGCAATTGAAAAGGCAATAAATTCACCCTATGTAAATTTTTTAGGCCTGCATTTTCATGTAGGCTCCCAGCTTCATACCAATGAATCACATTTAAAGGCACTGAATATCACATTAAAACTAATAAAAGACCTAATTGAAAGATATGATTACGTGATAAAAGAATTAAATGTAGGCGGAGGATACGGAATAAGATATACGGATGCAGATGATAGAAAACCCTATGCATATTTCTTAGACCCTATAATGGAGCAAATCGAAGAATTCTCAAAAAATATGAACATTACAAGACCTGATGTTGTCGTTGAACCGGGTAGGAGCATAGTGGGAGAAGCAGGAATAACCCTTTATACGATAGGAACGATAAAGGATATTAAAGGGGTAAGAAAATATGTGTCTGTTGACGGAGGAATGACTGACAATATAAGACCTGCATTATACCAGGCCAAGTATGAAGGCCTTATAGCCAATAAGGCAGGCGAGCCGAGGAATGATTTGGTCACCATAAGCGGAAAATGCTGTGAATCCGGAGACATTCTAATCAAGGATATATATTTGCCTAAAGCAGAAAGAGGAGATATTCTTGCTGTCTTTTCAACAGGGGCATACTGTTATGCCATGGCAAGCAACTACAACAAAAACCCCATGCTGGCAACCGTGTTGGTCAAGGAAGGAAAATCACAAGTAATAGTAAAAAGACAAACCTATGAGCACATGATCGCAAATGAAATCATACCGTCCCTATAATTTTAGGGACGGTTCTTTTCGTTCTCCAAAATTTGTCGGTACATATCGAAAAACCAAGTTATTGTCTTGGGGGACGGTTCTTTTCGTTCTCCAAAATCTGTCGGTATATATCGAAAAGCCAAGTTGTTGCAATAGGGTTATAAATATTTTTATGTAAACCTATAAGTTTTCAGTTTTCAGGGACTGTTCTTTTCGTTCGCAACTCGTCTTTTTATTTTAGGGGATGGTTCTTTCCATTCTCATTTCGAGAACAAAAAGAACCGTCCCCAAAAATAAATAGATGGTTTTTGGCAATAATAAGATTAATTCATTGAAAGGACATTATTTATGGTAAGCTTTGAAGCCTTGCGGGATGAATTAATCGGAAGAGGTTTAAAGTTTGAAACTCCCTATGGGGAAAGATTGTTGACTTATGCAGATTTTACCGCCTCTGCAAGGGGTTTGAACTTTATAGAAAAATATTTGCTTGAACTTGAAAAATCATATGCAAATACCCATACAGAAGACGATATGACCGGCGAAGTTATGACTAAAATTCTCCATAAATCCTTAGAAACTATAAAAGCCCATGTAAAGGGGGGCGAATCTTGTTATGTAATACCCGCAGGCACAGGTGCAACCGGTGCAATAGAATGTCTGGCTAAAATTGCGGGCATATATATTCCTCCCGCTACTAAAAGAACCATTGACAATATTATAAAAGAATATAATAAAGACAGTAAAAGCCTTGATGACATTATCAGACAGGAAATATGTTTAAAACATGTGCCTGTAGTGTTTATCGGGCCTTATGAGCATCATTCGAACATACTGATGTGGAAGGAAGGCATTGCGGAATTAGTGGAAATAGGCCTCAAAGAAGATGGAACTATTGACTTGGATGATTTGAAAAACAAATTATCCGATGAAAGGTATAAGGACAGATTTAAAATCGGTTCTTTTTCGGCAGCTTCCAATGTAACCGGAATAATTACACCCGTATATGAAGTAGCAAAAATTCTCCATGAAAATAATGCTTATGCTTGTTTTGATTTTGCAGCATCCGCTCCCTATGTGGAGATAAACATGAATAAAAGCAGGACGGAGTATTTTGATGCAGTATACCTGTCTCCTCATAAGTTTGTCGGAGGGCCCGGGTCTTCAGGCATATTGGTAATCAATAAAAAAATATATGACGATACCCTTCCTCCGACGGTTTCAGGCGGAGGAACGGTAAGCTATGTCAGCCCCTATGCCTATGATTATATAGAAAACGTTCAATTGAGGGAAATGGCGGGAACCCCGGGGATACTTCAAATATTCAAAGCTGCATTAGCTATTGAATTGAAGGATTTAATAGGACTGAAAGGTATTGAAGAAAAAGAAAGATATTATACAAATAAAGCCTTTCAAAGGCTAAAGTCCGCAGAAAACATTGAAATTTTAGGTCCTTCCGATGAAAATAACAGGCTGCCCATATTTTCGATTAAAATTAAACATAAGGATAAATATATTCATCCTAAATTTGCAGCCAAACTGATAAATGATTTATTTGGCATACAAACCAGGGCAGGCTGTGCCTGCGCTGCTCCTTACGGCCACAGATTATTGGATATAAGCGAGGAGGCCTCCCGTCTCTTCAGACATTTTATAAAAGAAGAAATTACATCTGTCAAACCGGGTTGGATAAGGTTTAATATTCATTACCTGATGAGTGAAGATGAAGTAGATTTCATACTTGACGCTATTGAATTTATTGCCGAATATGGATACTTATTTTTATCAGAATATGTTTTGGATGTAAAAACCGGCAATTGGTATCACAAGTCTTATAATAAAACACCTATACTTGTTGAGAATTTCGGCATTAAAGAAAGCTTGAAATATATCGGCAATAATTGCAGGGCGATAGAGAAAGAAGAAGATTTTAAGGATGAATTCAACAAGTATTTGGAACAGGCAAGAAAACAAGCAGGCCTCTTGAAAGGAAAAGATATAAATTTCAAATCCCTTGATGAAGAAAAATACCCTTCATGGTTTTATTATGTAAACATTTCATCCTGATTGTATGTGAAGGCTTTCATGAGATTCTTCGAGCCAAAGCTCTCAGAATGACAGTTTGTGAGTTATTCATAAGAATGGCACTGACGTGTATCCATAGTAATGACACAAATCGGAGATTTGTCATCCTGAGAGAAGCGAAGGATCTCATTTTACTGCTATAAATCCCAAGAGTTCAACATCCTTGGATATGTAATCCGGCTTTATTTTTTGCTCTTTCATAAGGTCCGTAGACAGGTATTTTTTATTGTCATCGGGGAAAACCGTCACAATGACAGCATTAGGATTATTGAGGATATTTTGAGCCTTAAGGACACCAATTAAATTGGCACCGGAAGAAATACCAACACCGATTCCCAAGCCTGATGCTATTTTTCTTGCCATATTGATTGCATCACCGTCATCCACGCAAATAATATCATCCAGCTCATTTAATTCTACAATCTCCGGAATAATCCCATCACCGATTCCGTCAATCCTATGGGAGCCTGAAATTGTACCACCTGATAACATGGCGGGTGACTGCACAGGTTCAAGAGGAAATACCTTGCATTCAGGATATATATCCCGGATGGCCTTCTTGACCCCCATAATGGTTCCCCCTGTCCCTACCCCTGCTGCGAAACCATCCGGTTTCTTGCCTAAAGCATCAAGCTGCCTAAGAATTTCCCGGCCGGTTGTTTTATAATGGGTTTCGATATTTAAGTGATTTGAAAACTGATGGGGTAAGAATGCCTTGTTTTCTGCTCCAAACTTATTTGCTGATTCGATTGACCCTTTGAAGCCTCCCTCTTCCTTTGCAACCAAGTGGATTCTTGCACCCAAGCTTTCCAACAGTTTCTTTCTTTCCTTACTCATCCAATCCGGCATAAAAATATGGACCGGGTTTCCTAAATATGCACCCATGGCAGAAAGGGCAATGCCGGTGTTGCCGCTTGATGCCTCTGCAATTATATCTCCTTTTTTAATTAAACCTGCTTCATAGGACCTTTTCAATATATAGTAAGCAATCCTGTCCTTAATGCTTCCCGTAAAGTTGTAATGCTCCGCCTTAGCGTAAACCCTCCGCTCAATCCCTTGAAATTTTAAAGAAATCTCAAGCATGGGGGTATCATTTACCATTGCCCGTATATTTTCAAATTTCTTCATATCACCAATCCCTTCTCTTTATTATGACAGACATTTAAAATTTTATTTATAAATATCTCTGACAAGTATGACAAGGGGACGTGACAAGGGGACGGGGGTACTGTCATATGACAAGGAGGCGGGGGTACTGTCACCTTTTCACAACTTTTTCTTGTTAAATTTGTCTTATTGGTTATAATTATATAAAAAGGTAAAAAGAAGGGTTCTTATGATGATAAAAATTCCGGATGAAGTTGAAACCGCATTAAGCACTTTGCATAATAGAGGTTTTGAGGCATATATTGTAGGCGGCTGTGTCAGGGACAGCATTATGGGCAAAACTCCTTCCGACTGGGATATTGCAACATCTGCAAAGCCGGAAGAAATTTTGTGGTCCTTTAATAAATTCAGAACCATTGAAACGGGACTCAAGCACGGTACGGTAACCGTAATTGTCAAGAAAATGCAGATTGAGATTACAACCTATAGAATAGACGGAGAGTACAGCGACAAGAGACATCCCGATCATGTTACATTTACCGATAAAATAGAGCTTGATTTAATGCGACGAGATTTTACTATAAATTCTTTAGCATACAACAAAAATGGAATAATAGACTTATTCGGCGGCCTCCATGACATCGAAAACAAAATTGTCAAATGCGTAGGATATCCGGATGAAAGGTTCAATGAAGACGGCTTAAGAATATTAAGGGCACTTCGCTTTGCTTCCGTTTTAGATTTCAGTATTGATGACCAAACGGCTGACAGCATTTATAGAAACAAAGGCCTCCTGAACGATATTTCTACGGAGCGGATTAACATGGAGTTTAATAAGCTGATAATGGGAAGCAATTATCAAAGCATACTTTTGAATTACAGGCAAATAATCGAGGTTTTTTTGCCGGAAATCAAGGATCTTACAAATCAAGAATTAGAGTACAGGCTGTATTCAATGAAGGCATTAAATTCATTAACCTTGCGCCTGGCCCTGCTTTTACACGGAATGGAGCCAACAGATAAAATTTTGATGAATTTAAAATATGACAACAAAACTGTTAAAACAGTTAAGCTCCTTACTGAAAATATAAATGAAAAAATACATCCCGATCCCGTGACCATTAAAAAATGGCTGAACAAATTAGATTATGAAAATCTGGCCAGCCTGATTAAGATTAAGAAGGCCTTGTTTGATAAGGAATATGAAAAATTGACA
Organism: Tissierellia bacterium; assembly: GCA_012520455.1. Classification (GTDB taxonomy): domain Bacteria; phylum Bacillota; class Clostridia; order Tissierellales; family Sedimentibacteraceae; genus Sedimentibacter. Next base: position 14,271 of record JAAYOE010000063.1, on the reverse strand, counting down.
AAATCCCAGGCGATTATGGAAGAAATACTTGCGTCCAACCAATGCTACAGTTTGAAAACATTGGCCGTCAACGGTCAAGACCTGCTTGATGCAGGCATACCCAAGGGAAGAAGAATAGGCATGGTTTTAAATAAAGTATTGGGCGAAGTAATTGAAGGAAAATTAGAGAATAAGAAGGATGTTTTGCTAAATTATATATATGGCTTGCAAAAAACGGTTGACAAGGATGATGATTAATGGTAAACTCACTTTCAATAATACAAAAACAAAACCGATGAGGCGAAGATTAAACTGATACGTGCCCTTACAGAGAGCGGGGGAGGATGAGAGCCCTGCAGAACGCAGTACAGACAAATGGATCGCCGAGGGTGAGGTGAACGGGGTAAAACCTTAGTATCTGAGACGTGTGCTTACGTTACAGGGCAGAAAATGTGTTAGCATTTTTGTTAGAGCGGATTGATATGTTATCAGTCAATTAAGGTGGTACCGCAGGTGATGCCTGTCCTTTTATTAGGACGGGTTTTTTGTTTTTGTAAATAAAATACAGGAGAAGGAAAAATGAAAAAAGTATTAGCAATTATCGCAATTTTGGCAATGGTGTCAGTATTGACGGCATGTGTAACAGATGCAAAAACAAAAGACACTGAAGGTTTGGCAGCGGACCGGGAGGATGCGGCAAATGGCAATGAAAAGATAAAAATTGGCATAGTCCAGCCTGTAGAGCATCCGTCATTAAACCAAATCAGAGAATATATAATAATCGGCTTAGAAGAGGAAGGCCTCAAGGACAGGGTTGAAATAACCTATAAGGATGCACAGGGAGACCCTTCCAATATCAATACCATAGTTTCACAGTTTGTTGGAGATGAAATGGATATTATTGTTCCTATAGGCACAGGTGCTTCTCAAAGTGCTGCGGCCGCAACAAAGGAAATTCCCATAATCTTTGCGGCGGTCAGCTATCCTGTTGATGCAGGATTGGTGAAGGATGTAAACAAGCCGGAAGCAAATGTTACGGGAGTTTCAGATGCAATAGATGTGGAGCAGATTTTTGACTTAGCCTTTGAATTAACTCCCAATATAGAGACCTTTGGCTTTATTTACAACACCGGAGAAACTAATTCGGTTTCTGCAATCAATAAAGCTAAGGAATACTGCAAAACCAAGGGTATAAAATATGCAGAAGCAACAATTACCAATTCAAGCGAATTGCTCCAGGCTGCCCAATCACTGGTTGAAAGAACCGATGCAATCTTCACTCCCACAGACAATACCGTTGCTACTGCCATGCCCATCCTCTCGGCTGAAGCTCAAAAGGCAGGAATCCCCGTTTATACCGGAGCAGATTCAATGATAATCGATGGAGGGTTTGCGACAGTGGGAATCGACTACACGGTTCTTGGAAGACAGGTTGCCAAAATGGTTAAGAAAGTCATAGAGGGTGAGGAAATTTCAAATATTCCAACCGAAACCCTCAGCGAATATTCAGCCATAGTAAATAAAAGTACAGCGGAAAAAATAGGGGTCGACTTATCGGAAGAGCAATTGAAGAGATTTCAAATCGTAGAATAGCATATGACATTATGGAATTTTTAGGAGGAAATTATGAGTTTAACGGCATTTATCGGGTCAATGGAATTAGGACTTGTTTATTCACTGCTCGCCTTTGGAACCTTTATATCTTACAGGATCCTTAGGGTTGCAGACCTGACTGTGGACGGAAGCTTTGTCCTCGGGGCGGCTGCATCTGCCATGCTGACCCTTGAAGGCATGCCTTTTGCAGGAATTTTGGCTGCCATGGCCGCAGGAGCCATAGCCGGTGTCATTACGGCCTTGTTGCAGACTAAGATGGGGATACAGCCCATTTTGGCGGGGATTTTGACAATGACGGGACTTTATTCCATCAACCTCATGGTAATGGGGGGAAAGGCAAATATTCCCCTTTTAAACAACACAAATATTTTTACCCCTGCCGAAAACTTCGGAGGAAGGGCTTATAAAATAATAGTGCTTACAGCAATCATAACACTTATTTTCATGCTCCTTAACTGGTTTTTCAGAACCCTTCTGGGACTTTCCATAAGGGCAACAGGCGATAATGAAGACATGTGCAAGGCTTCCTCCATAAATACGGATTTAGTTAAAATTGTGGGATTTGCACTGTCAAACTCAATAGTTGCCCTGTCGGGAGCCCTCCTAGCTCAAATGCAGCAGTCCGCAGATGTGAATATGGGGTCCGGTATGGTAGTCATAAGCTTTGCTTCATTGATTATAGGGAGTGCAATCATTAAAAATAAAAACATTACTATGGGATTATTGTCGGTCGTTATTGGCTCGATTGTATACAGGTTAATAATTGCAATGATTTTAACCACTAATTTTCCTCCTTCATATTTGAAGCTGATTTCTGCCTTAGTGGTAATAACTGCCTTGTCAATACCGACCTTAAAAGGAAAGGTGAGAAAAAATGCTGAAGCTTAACTCGGTCAATAAGACCTTCAACAAAAACAGCTTAGATGAATATAAGGCTTTGGACAATGTAAACCTCCACCTTGCGGAGGGAGAATTTGTAACTGTTATCGGAGGTAACGGGGCAGGTAAATCTACCTTGTTCAATGCCATATCAGGGTCTGTCTTATGTGATTCGGGAAAAATAATCTTGGACGGCCAAGATATCACTTACATGCCTGAACACAAGAGAGCATCCTTTATAGGGCGGGTTTTCCAAGATCCTATGAGGGGAACAGCTCCAAATATGACGGTAGGAGAAAATCTGACAATAGCCTATATGCGGAGCATAAACCGCAACATGATGGGAGTTCCGTCTAGGAAAGAAAAAGACTATATAAGAAGCCGTCTTGCATCTCTCAACCTTGGACTTGAAAACAGGATGAATACAAAAATCGGCTTGCTTTCAGGAGGACAGAGACAGGCAGTTACCCTGGTGATGGCAACCCTGGTTAAACCGAAGCTTTTATTGCTGGATGAACATACGGCAGCCCTGGACCCAGCCAGTGCAAAAACCGTTACTTATCTCACAAGGAAAATAGTTGCGGAAAATAATATCACGACCCTGATGATAACCCATAACATAGGTTCTGCCTTAAGCATGGGAACACGGACCATAATGATGGATTCCGGAACCCTTGTGATGGATTTAAAAGGTGAAGAAAGAAAAAAAGCAAGCGTTGAAGCCTTGCTTAAATTGATGACAAAGTATTCATCGAATACTTATCGCTACGAATAAATACGCAGGGTGTTATCATGAGATCCTTCGCTTTCGCTCAGGATGACATTTGATATAGGTACCCCGGATGACATAGGGATGTCAATCATTATATAAAAAAACCTCTTCATAACCGCATTCCGGACAAACAGCAGTCACTTCATAGGTATGCATGGAAAGCACTGTTACCTTGGTAACAGTGCTTAAATTCTCCTCTTTACCCTTAAATTTGACCTTCCTTGAAGCTTCTTCGCCCTTTGCATAGGTATAATTGTATCTTTTACCGCAATTTGCGCATTTTCTCCTGCCCTTTACAGCTATCATGATTTCACTTCCTGTGCTTAAATATTTATTTCCTTCATATATGAAGCTAATTCTATTTCTCCCTCGTAATACTCCCTTGCTTCAGCCAACAAATTATTCAAGTCTCCGAAATGAGGCAGGTGTGTAAGTATAAGCTTCCTAACCCTTGCCTTCTCTGCCAGGAGGCCTGCCTGGGAGCTGGTGAGGTGGCCTGCCTTAGTGCCGTCCATATCTGAATAAAAGCTGCATTCGCAAATCAACAAATCAGACCCTTTAAAGAAGCCTGCCAGGTCTTCGAAATAGGAAGTATCAGAGGTATAGGATAATACTTTATCTTTGCATTTTATTCGTGCGCTGTATGCTTCCAGGGGATGAATATTTTTAATGAAACTTATTTCAAAGGGTCCCAGGGTTAAATTGCTGTTTTCATCAAAGCCCACTCCATAGGTGTAATCCTCCCATTTAAGAAGCCTAAAAAATTCTCCTTGGGGCCCATAGATGGGCAGGGGGGCAGAGATTTCCTTAAGCTGTGTTTTTATTTGTCTTGCATACTGTAAGGGTCCTATGTCACAGCAGTGGTCATAATGATAATGGGTTATCAAAACCGCATCAATATCCTTAATATCCGTTACTTCCTGGACAGAGCTTACGACTCCGCTGCCGCATTCCAAAAGGAGCTTATAACCATCGTGCTCTATCAGGTATCCGGAACTTGCTTCCCTTGCCTTTGGGAATCCTCCCCAATGGCCGATTATTGTTACCTTCATTGTTTCTCCTTCTTAATTTATGAATTGCGAATTATATAATTCCGCATAGATGCCTTTTTTCTCTAAAAGCTCTTCATGACTTCCCTTTTCTTGTATGCCTTTTTCCGTTAATACGATAATTTCATCGGCATTTTTAATGGTAGATAACCTGTGGGCTACAACCACAGTGGTTCGTCCCCTTGATAACTCTTCCAGGGACTTTTGTATCAAGAGCTCCGTAGCATTATCAAGGGCCGAAGTGGCTTCATCCAATACTAATATGGGCGGGTTTTTCAGGAAGACCCTTGCTATGGAGATTCTTTGCTTTTGTCCGCCCGACAGTTTTACTCCCCTTTCCCCCACATAGGTATCAAACCCTTCAGGCAGTGACATTATGAAATCATGAATATTGGCTTTTTTTGCCGCTTCATAAACTTCTTCCCGGCTTGCGTCAAATTTCCCGCATTGAATATTTTCATAAATTGTCCCCGTAAAAAGAAATACATCCTGCTGAACAATCCCTATATTTTTTCTCAGGGACCTGCGGGTAAACTTTCTTATGTCAATATTATCAATAGATATACTGCCCTCTTCTATCTCATAGAAACGGGGAATTAAATGACATAGGGTTGTTTTGCCTCCTCCTGAGGGACCTACTAAGGCAACTGTCTCACCGGCTTCAATATCAAAGCTTATATCCTTTAGTATTTCCTTATTGTCATCATAAGCGAAGGTCACCTTATTGAAGCTTATATCTCCCCTTACTTCAAAAATATCCTCTGCACCGGGGTCATCCTTTTCTACGTCCTTTTCCATTATTTCGGCAAATCGTTTAAATCCTGATATTCCTGATTGGTATTGCTCAACAAAATTGACTAACTTTCTTATGGGGTTTAAAAAGTTTCCGATATACAATAAAAATGCCGCAAAATCACCAAAGTTAATTCTTCCCTTGAAAAAGAATATTGCTCCCGCACTTAAGACAACAATGTTTAAAATATCTATAATGAACGACGAGCCCACGTGGAATTCCGCCATTACCTTGTAGGCCTTTCTTCTGGCTTCCTGAAATTTGCTGTTATTTTTGTTGAATTTTTCTATTTCTATCTCTTTGTTGCTGAATGCCTTGGAAACCCTTATACCCGATATGCTGTTCTCAATGGTTGCATTTACTTCTCCAATGGTTTCTCTTGTCTCCATGAAGGCATCTTCCATTTTGATTCTAAGCTTCATTGCAACAAGTATCAAAAGAGGAACAATCGAAAACACGATCAGGGAAAGGGGCAGGTTGATCCTGCTCAGCATAATAAAGGAGCCTATGAGCATCACTGTGGATATGAATAAGTCTTCGGGTCCGTGATGGGCCAGCTCGGATATATCCATTAAATCATTTATTATTCTGGATGACAGGCTTCCTGTTTTATTCTCGTCAAAAAATACAAAAGGCAGGTCCTGCAGGTGTTCAAATATGTCTTTGCTCATATTGGCCTGCATTTTTACACCCATGATGTGACCGTAATATGTAATATAATAATTAAGTCCGAATTTCAGCACATATATGCCGCCTAAAATTAGAAGCCACTTAATCATGAGCTCGAACTGCTGGTTGGGAACATAAATATTGATGATATTTCTTGTAATCATCGGATAAAACAAATCACATACAGCCACCGCAAAAGCACAAACCATGTCGGTAATAAAAATTAACCGCACGGGTTTATAGTATGATATAAACTTTTTAAGCATTTTTTACTCCTGGTGTTTTATTAATTTTTGATATATAAATGCTATTATTGTAAATACAAGGATGGAAGCCAAATCCAACAGTACAAAAAGTGGAAATCCAAGTCTCTTAAAATAGCTGAAAACAGCAACTATACATAGGATAATCAGCATTGAAATCTTTGCATTTTTGTGAGCATCATGATTGAAAATGCTCATATATATTTTATCAACACTTGCATTGTGGAGCAAAAGGCCCATAATTGCTGCAGTTGCCGCATATTCCGGTTTTCTGGACATCAAAGAGCAGCCTTGGGAAAATACAAAAATACCTATTGCCAATATAGCATAATAAAACCATTTTTTTTCTCTTAACTCTTTTCGTTGTTGTTGTCGTAATTCGTACATTTTTTCACCTCGTTTTCTCCCATAATATTATCACTTCCCGCTGATTTTTTCAACGAACAAATTTGTAACTGCCAAGGTGATGTCAAGGGGACGGGGGTAGTGTCATCAATTGTCCACGGAGCACCGTCCCCGGTGGACACTAACCAAATGTTCTATTGACTTTTCATTAATAATGTGTTAAACATGAAAAAGATAGAGGTTATTGGTAATATGTTTTCAATGATATAACAGGTACCTTAGATCTGATTATAGGAAGTTGAAAAAGGGTATATTATCAATGATGGTTTTCAGTAAAAGATATTCTATTGAAATTTTATTAACTGAAAGGAAAAGAAAAATGAAAAAAAGGACACTTTTTTTAATACTTTTAACAGTCATGCTTATTTCAGCATGCACACCTCAAGAAACCACACCTGAAGCAGAAGTCAAGACTGACCTCACCATGGGCTACACTACGGAGCCGGAAGGCCTTGACCCCCACAGAACTGCTGCAGCTTCCACCTTTGCCGTAACCAACAACATATACGACACCCTTGTAGGAGTTACTCCTGATTGGCAAATTGTGCCCAGACTTGCTGAAAAATGGGTTTTATCTGATGACGGGATGGAAATTACATTCGCCTTGAGAGATGATGTATATTTTCATAACGGAAGACAAATGACAGCAAAAGATGTAGAGTACTCCTTCAACAGGCTCAAGGATGCCGAAAGCCCCAGGGCGAGAGATTATATAAATATAGTTAAAATTGAAGTTTTGAGCGACTATGAAATAAAGTTTACTACCGAAACCTTGGATGTTGAGCTTTTAAAGAGCTTTGTCTACCCGTGGGCAGCCGTTGTTCCCGAGGAAGATGTTGCAAATTTAAAAACCAAGCCTGTGGGAACAGGGGCATTTATTTTGGAAGAATGGGTTCCCCAGCAGCATTTGACCCTTAGAAGAAATGATAATTATTATGGAGATGAAGTAAAGATAGAAACCGTTAAGTTGGTTTTGATACCGGATGCTACGAGCATGATGGCAGGTTTCCAGGTGGGAAACCTTGATATTATTCCCTTAACCGGGGACCAGGTAACAATGGTAGAGGGAAACGAAAATTTCAAGGTTCTTTCCGAGCCCATGAATGCTGTGCAAATAATGTCACTTAACACAAAAAACCAATACCTGTCCAATGAAAAGGTAAGACAGGCAATGGCTATGGCTATTAATAAGGAAGAGGTCATCGAAGCATCAATGTTTGGATACGGGGCTAAAATCGGGTCCCACTTACCTCCGACCTCACCGGATTACTTTGATACCAACAATATTATTGAATACAATCCCGAGAAGGCCAAGGACCTTTTGAAGGAAGCAGGCTATGGGGACGGATTTGAAATAGATATGGCCCTGCCTAAGAATTACCAGCTTCATGTGGATGCAGGCCAGGTAATTGCGGACCAGTTGGGCAAAATAGGCATAGATGTGAACATTCAGCTGATTGAATGGGGAACATGGCTGAGCGAGGTATATGGAGAAAAGAATTTTGAAACCACTGTTGTCGGCCACACGGGCAGACTTGATTCATATGCCTTCCTTTCAAGATATAAATCCAACAGCAATGATTACATAAGCCTGACCACGGGAGAAGTTGACGAGTTGTTGGATAGAGCCCTTAATGAATTGGATGAAGGAAAGAGGAAGGAAATTTACAAGGAGATACAGATAATTTTAGCAAATAAGCTTCCTGCCATTTACCTGCAGACTCCCCACACAATGTTTGCCCTGCAGAAAAATGTAGAAGGCATGGAAATATTCCCGATTGACATTTATGATTTTAAGGAAGTATATTTTACCGAGTAAGAGATATACCTCCTTATGAGGTGGATATGTTAAGTTATGTTTTAGATAGATTAAAAAGCTCTATACTTGTTTTGTTTGTTGTGTCGATTATTACGTTTTTTGTATTGATGATAATACCGGGAAACCCGGCGCAGTTAATATTGGGAACAGATGCGACCCCTGAAGCCATAGCTGAGCTCAGTTCTGCCATGGGACTTGACAAGCCTTTGTATCAGCGGTACTTAAGCTGGCTTTTGGACCTCTTTAAACTTGACATGGGCAAATCCTATGTCTACGGAGAATCGGTCACTACCTTAATAGGAAGAAGCATTCCCGTTACTTTTTCAATATCAATATTTGCTATGGCTATGGCAGTTTTTATCGCCTTCCTTTTCGGAATGCTTTCGGCAATCAAAAAAAACAGCATAATCGACTATTTTTCAAGAAGTTTGATGCAGCTTGGAACAGCCATCCCTTCCTTCTGGATAGGGATGGTTCTTATTGTATATTTTGGGGTTAGGCTTAAAGTACTGCCTGTTTCAGGTTTTGTACCCATTGACCGGGGCTTTGCCGACTTCATGAAAAGTATTTTTTTGCCCTCCCTCGTTTTAGCTATTGGTGAAGTGGGGACCCTTTTAAGAATTGTAAGAAGTTCCATGTTAGATTCCTTGAAACAGGATTACATGGACATGGCCAGGGTAAAGGGACTCAGCGCAGGTACAATATATATTAAATATGCCTTAAGAGGTGCTCTTACCGCCCCTCTGACAATAATAGGAATGCAGTTAGCCAAGCTTGCCGGAGGGACCACTGTTGTTGAAACAATATTTGCTCTTCCGGGACTGGGGAGGTTGGTTCTTACTGCCGTTGAGCACAGGGACATAGTTCTTTTGCAGGGCTTGGTTATGTTCATCACTTCAACGGTAGTTATCGTCACCCTGATTGTTGATATTTTGGTCATGTTTTTAAACCCAAGGATTAAGTCCTTCCACCGGGGGGAATGATGAAAAAGAATATAAGCTTGATTTTAGGAATAATTTTAGTTTTTATTATCATAGGAATTTGGGTCCTGTCCTTTGTTCACATGCCTTATAATCCAAATGAAATGAACATTTCAAACAGGTTTTTAAGGCCCGGTTTTGACTCGGATTATATCTTGGGTACGGATAATTTCGGCAGGGACATATTGAGCCGGATAATGTACGGCTCAAGAAATGTACTCTTGGTTGCCCTAGTCTCTGTAACACTCGGCAGTTTGGTCGGGATATTTTTGGGAGCTCTTGCCGCCATCCTTAAAGGTTTGACAGAAAAAATAATTATGAGGATCATGGACGGCCTCATGGCATTCCCCGGTATCCTGCTTGCAATGATGCTGGTGGCTGTCTTGGAAAGGGGCATCAAAGGCTCAATTGCAGCCATAAGCATTTTTATGGTACCGGTATTTTCAAGGCTCGTATATTCTATGATATTAGATACCGAAAACCTCTTGTATATAAAGGCGGCTAAAAGCTATGGAAGCTCAAAAGGACAAATATTTTTCAAGCATTACATTCCTGCCATGCTTCCGAGACTGGTTACCCAGTTCAGCTCATCCATGGGGTCTGCCGTAATGATTGAAACATCCCTTTCATTTTTGGGACTTGGCATCCAGCCTCCCTTTGCCAGCTGGGGCTTGATGCTCAGCGAAGCAAGACAGTTTTTTTTGGTTTATCCCTACTTAGCGGTTGCGCCGGGTATTGCAATAATAATTACCGTACTGGGATTCAATCTCATGGGAGACGGGCTGAACGATATTCTTATAAGCAGGAGGTCCAATGATGAATAATCCGGTTGAACTCAAGAACCTCCATATAAAGGCCGGCAACAATACATTGGTTAATAATGTTTCTCTGACCGTTAAGGAAGGGGAAATCTTCGGGTTGGTGGGCGAATCGGGCTCCGGAAAAACTCTTACAGCCAAAGCCATTATTGATTTGCTCCCTGAAGGATTAACCTATACTGCCGATAAAATAATAACTGCCGGAAAAGATATGCTTACTGCTTCAGATGAAGAAAAAAGAGACCATATTGGCAAAAAAATCGGTTACATACCTCAAAATACGGTATTTTACCTCCATCCCCTGATTAAAATAAAAAACCAAATCGGGGACGGATATATTCAACATATGCATAAAACAAAGAAGGAAGCTTTGGAAAAGGCAGAAGTCCTCTTAAGCAAGGTAGGGTTTAAATCTCCGAAAACTGTCCTTAATTACTATCCATGGCAGCTCAGCGGGGGCATGCGCCAAAGGTGCAACATTGCCATGGCCTTGATGAATGACCCTAAGCTTATCATTGCGGATGAGCCTACAACCGCCTTGGACACTACAGTTCAAAAGCAGGTCATGGAGCTCTTCAAGTCCATAAATGAAGAAATGAAACTTTCTATACTGTTGATTTCTCATGATTTAGGTCTGGTGAAGCGGTACAGCCACAGCTTAGGGGTAATGTATGCCGGCCAGATTGTGGAATCCGGATGTACTGAGACAGTTTTCAATGAACCCGGCCACCCCTACACCCGGCTATTGATTAAAATTATTCCTTCTTTGAAAATGAAAAAGAATGAACCTTTGACTGAAATCCCGGGATTTGTTAAGGATAAGGACAGAGATTCCAAGGGATGCTTGTTTTACTGCAGGTGTCCCAAGGCGATGGATATATGCAAAGAGGGTGTCAAAGAGCACACAGATGATACAGGAGACCATTATTACAGGTGTAATTTGGAATAGAGGCAAAAATGGAAAGCAAGATCGTTATTTCTGCAGTAAATATAAGAAAAGAATATGTGACCAAAAGGCATTTCATGACAGGCAAGGTCAAGGAAAAATATGTTGCCGTAAAACTTGCTTCTTTTGACATAGAAGAAGGAAAGACAGTGGGCATTGTGGGGGAATCGGGCAGCGGTAAATCCACCATAGGAGAAATTGTGGGAGGGCTTCAGGAACCTACATTCGGTAATGTCCTTTATTACGGCAAAAATATCAAGGACCTGTCCGATGAAGAATACCGGGACTACAGGAAAAGCGTCCAGTTTATTTTTCAAGACCCTAAGGGGTCTATGGACCCCAACTATAAAATCACCGATATCTTAACCATGCCCTTATTGACTGCGAAAATTGCCAAGAATAAAAAAGAAGCCGAGAAAATGGCCGATGAAATGCTCTCTGAGGTAGGTCTCGATAGCAGCATAAAAAACAAATACCCTGCCGAAATAAGCGGAGGCCAGTGCCAGAGGGCAGCAATAGCGAGGGCCTTGCTTTTTAATCCCAAGGTCATTGTCTGCGATGAGCCTGTTTCCGCCCTGGATATTTCCGTTCAGGCCCAGATACTGAATTTGCTGAGGGAACTTCAAAGAGACCTAAATATTTCATATATATTTATATCTCACGATATCGGGGTAGTAAACTATATGTCTGATACAATCTTAGTCATGCATAACGGAACTATTGTGGAAAGGGGACCTGCAAAAGAAGTTCTTTTGCACCCCAAACAAGACTACACCAAAAAACTCATAGAAAGCGCATTTATCTAGATGACAAGGGGACGGGGGTAGTGTCATTATTACTAATGAAAGGTATACATATGGAAATCACACTGAAAGAAAATGAAAGAATAGAAGATTTACAGTGCAAGGGTTTGAAAATCATCCAAAACAAGAAATGGTTCTGTTTTGGTATGGATGCTGTCCTTTTGACCAATTACTGCGATATAAAAAATTCTTCCAAAATTGTTGATTTAGGTACCGGGACAGGAATAATACCCATACTTTTAAGCGGCAAAAGAAATTATTCCAAGGCCTACGGGGTGGAAATACAGGCCGAAGTTGCCGAAATGGCTGAAAGAAGCGTAAAGCTGAATAATCTCCAGGACAAGATAGAGATATTGAACATTGATTTAAAAGATGCTTTGGAATACCTGGATGCCGGTTCCTTTGATGCCGTAATTTCAAATCCCCCCTATAAGCTTAACAATACCGGTATAATCAATTCGGATGACAAAAAAGCAATTTCCAGACACGAGATTAAATGCACCTTGGAGGATGTAATATCAACTGCTTCTCAATTGCTGAAACAATACGGCAGATTCTACATGGTTCACAGGCCTGACAGATTAGCAGATATAATGTGCTTCTTAAGAAAGTATAAATTAGAGCCCAAACAAATTCGCTTTGTTCACCCTAAGGTTAAGGCAAAGCCCAACATGATTTTAATCCGGGCGTCCAAAAACGGAAATCCCGAATTAAAATTCGACCCACCCCTATATATTTATGATGATGAGGGGAGTTATACCGAAGATGTCTACAAAATTTACGGGATGGAGGATGGTCAAATTTGATGACACTACCCCCGTCCCCTTGTCATATTTTGATTTTATCGATGGGGCGGACCGCAGGTCCTTCCAAAATATTACCCTTTATGTCGAAACGGGACCCGTGGCATGGACAATCCCATGTTTTCTCGGCTTCATTAAATGAAAGGGCGCACTTCAGGTGGGAGCAGACCGGATTAATGCAATAGTATTCGCCTGCTTCATTTTTATATACTCCAACCTTTTTCCCGTAATAGTCGATTATTTTGCCTTCTCCGGGATTTACATCCGAAAATTCTTCCAAGTCTTCAGCCAATCTGTTCAAAAAACCCATGGCAATACTTTTAACCGAAGATGCAAATTCCTTTGACGACTGAAAAGGGGTAAACCTCGAAGGATTGAATATGCCTGAATAATCATCTTCAATGTTTAGTATTTTATTTTTTAAAATTAGGGCTGCAGCAGCAGAATGTGACATTCCCCATTTTTTAAATCCGGTTGCTAAGTATAAATTATCTATGCTGTCCGTATACCTTCCTATGTATGGAATTTTATCGTAGGTCATGCAGTCCTGGGTAGACCATTTAGACACAATTTCCGGATTTTTGAAAGAGCTGAAAAGGAATCTTTCCAATTCCTCGTAGGATTCATTTTCATCATCTTTTTCCCCGGACCTGTGGTTGCCTCCCGCTAAAATCAACAGGCTTTCCTTGTCTGAAAACTGGTATCTCATGGAGTGTATCGGGTCTTTTACATTTATATACATACCTTCAAAGGGCTCTTCCTTTGTTCTTGCAGCAATGACATATGCCTTTTCCTGATAAAGCCTCAGAAAATAAAGACCAAAGCTGTTGTCAAAGGGATAATGGGATGCAACTATCACCTTGTGGGCATGAATTGTCCCTTTTTCTGTTTCCACATCCACATGGTCATCGTGAGGGTTAATATCCAAGGCTCTTACATTCTCATATATCTTTACATTGGAGTTAATCAAAATATTGTAAAGGCTGTATAAATATTTTAAGGGATTGAACTGGCCTTGGTTTCGCACCCCGATTGCTCCGTAAACCTTATTGGGCAAGGGGACTGTTTCCGTATAAAAGCCGTCTATACCCAATTTTTCATAGGCCTTTAACTCTTTCTGCAAATCATCAACTTCATCCATGGAGGCTGCGTAAACATATGCTGTTTGCTCCTTGTAATCGCATTGGATCTTGTTTTCCTTTATAATATTTCTAATCAGTTGAATTCCTTCTTCATTTGCTTTTAAGTATTGTTTTGCTTCTGCAAGACTGAAGTTGTTTATTAAGTTGTCATAAAACAAGTCGTGCTGGATTGTAATTTTTGCCGTCGTATAACCGGTCACACCGTATCCCGCATTGGTGGCTTCAATTATTCCTATATTAAAGCCGCAATCCTTTAATAGGTATGCGGTTGTAAGCCCGGTAATCCCTCCGCCTATAAGTAAAATGTCGAATTTTTTATCTTTTACCTCAATACTATCACCAAAGGCCTTTTTTATACCTTCAGCTGAATCATGCCAGTATGAACGTCTCGGATATTCCATAATTACCTCTTTTCCTGTTATTTTCGTAATGGGGAACCTTCCTCCGGGGCCTATCCCCCAAAAGTCGCATTTTTAGAGGTGTCTCCATATTATATTATCAATGATTATTGTATCTTAATTATTTCAATTTATTCCT
>JAAYOE010000062.1 GCA_012520455.1 Tissierellia bacterium | reverse complement strand
GTTTATTTCTACATGGCCGTCGATAATGCCCATAAGAAAAGCGATGAAGAGGGCCATAGGATTTTATCGGATGCGATTATAAGGAGTGCCGTTCAATGCTATGCCATTGAAGGTTTTTATCCTCCCGATATTGAATATTTGGAAAATAACTACGGTTTGTTGGTGGACCATGATAAGTATTTTGTCAGCTACAGGGTCTTTGCCTCCAACATTATTCCGGAGGTGGATGTATTCATCAAAAATACCCGATAAGAGGAAGGAAGTTATATGGACAAGCAAAACCGGCAAAATCAATTCCCCTTTATATTTATAATGCTTATCTACCTTATTATTGTCATATTGTCAGTGATGATTATTTCTTTGGGTAAAAATATATATGACAGTATTAATGAAGAGAGAAATACTAATTATAACCTGCGGGTTTCCCTTTCATACATAGCTAATAAGATAAGGCAGTCTGATAAAAGAGGCGCTGTTGAAATCAGGCAGGTGAGCGGAGTAAATGCTCTTGTGCTGAATGAAGAGTTTGATGAAGAAAAATACCAGACCTGGATATACTTTTATGAGGACGGGATTTACGAAATGTATACCGATGCCGGGGCAGCCTTTGAATTATCGGACGGCTTGAAGGTAGTGGATGCGGATGCTTTTAGTATTGAAAAAGTCAAGGATGACCTGTATAGATTTTATACATCGAGCAATGAAAGAAGCGCGGAAATGTATTTATCGGTCTCCTCGAAGGCGGTGAAGCCATGAATAAGGTATCTTTGAATTCAAAGGTTTCACTGCTTGAAATCATATTGTCGGTCATAATATTTGCCGCAGCCGGCATAATTATGGTGAATTGTTTCGGTATTGCAAGATTTACCCAGATAAGGGCCAATGACAAGGCGGCGGCAGGCGCAATCATCCAATCGGATTTTGAAATAATTAAGTCATTGAAGACCCCTGATGAAGTGCATGAATTTTTATATGACTCCTATGATGAAAAAACCTCGGATAAGCCCCATACATATGTCAAATATTTCGATGAGAACTGGGTACAGGGAAAAGGCAGGGAATATATCGTGACCATTTCCGTAGACCAAGAGAATTATAATTCCGGCGACCTGGTAAGCATCAATATTTCTGCCGAAAAGACAAAACCCTATCCTTTTATCAGAAAAGGCGGGGAAGTTTATTCCGTGGAAAGCAAGAAGTTTTTCCCCTTTAATGGAGGTGCCTATGAATAGGAGGACCAACGTATCGGTAGGAATGGGCGGAACCCTTGTAGTAACTGTTTTTGTAGTCTTGTGTCTCATGATTTTTGCCGCCTTGTCCTTTACAACCGCTTATTCGGATTTGAAGCTTTCAAGGAAAGCTCAGGAAATTACTGCGGATTATTATTATATTCACGGGATGGCGGAAGAAAAATTGGCGGAAATAAGCGATGTCCTGCATGGTATTGACGGCACCAAGGATAAAATTAATATGTTTAAAAAACTGTCTGAAATAGACGGTGTTTTAGTCGATGAAGAAAACTCAAGGATAAGCTATGAAGCAGCAGGTCAGAAGAATCAAAAAATAAATGTGACTTTAAATTTAATATATGGAGACAGGCTCTATTATGAAATTGAAAGCTGGAATTTATCAAACATAGACCTGCCGGTTTATGAAGACGATATTATCGATTTATGGGAAGGAATAGAATAATGGAAATCATGGATATTTTTAAAAGGGCTATAGAGAAAAAAGCTTCGGATATTTTTATAATAGCGGGAAGGCCCGTAAGCTATAAGATTTTGGGAGATATTGTAACCTTCGATGACGAGATCCTTACTGCCGATGATACATACAAAACTATAAAAGATATTTTCAAGATTGCCAATGAAAAGGATTTGACCATTTTAGAGGATAAAGGGGATGCGGATTTTTCCTTTTCCGTATCCAAATTGGGCAGGTTCAGGGTGAGCACCTACAAGCAGCGGAATTCTTATGCTGCCGTAATCAGGGTTGTGTTTTTTGAACTTCCCGACCCGGAGAAATTAGGCATTCCTGATGTCGTGATGAACTTATACAAAAAAACCAAGGGGCTGATTCTCATTACCGGCCCTGCGGGCAGCGGCAAATCAACAACCTTGGCATGCATAATCGACAAAATAAACAGGGAAAGAAATTGTCACATAATGACTTTTGAAGACCCCATAGAATTTATTCACAAGCACAAGCAGTCAATCGTAAGTCAAAGAGAAATAAATACAGATACGGAAAGCTATATAGCTTCATTGAGGTCTGCATTGAGACAGGCGCCTGATGTCTTGTTAATAGGTGAAATGAGAGACCTGGAAACCATCGAAATAGCCCTCACGGCTGCGGAAACGGGCCATTTGGTTTTATCAACCCTCCACACCACAGGGGCTGCCAATACAATTGACAGGATAATCGACGTCTTCCCTTCCAACCAGCAGCAGCAGGTCAGGGTTCAGCTTTCCATGCAGCTGCAGGCGGTTATATCCCAGCACCTCATCCCCTCCCCGACCATGGGCAGGGTTGCAGCCTTTGAGATTATGCTCACCAATAATGCAGTAGCTAATTTAATAAGAGAATCCAAGGTTCACCAGCTTAACAGCATAATTTATTCTTCGGAATACATGGGGATGAAGGCCATGGACGCAAGCATATTGGACTTGTATCAAAAGGGGCTGATTACAAAGGAAAATGCCTTGATATATGCGACCGAGCCGGATTCGCTGATTAAATACCTCAAGTGACAACTAAAAGATGACCGGCGGACGGTCATTTTTTAGGGAGGAGACAGTTCATTTCTATGAAAAGCCTGCTGGTTGTCATCTCAGCTCAGTGTTCTGAGCTTGGGCTCGATGACATAAAGAACTTGCTCTTTATTATTAATATTCGAATTGTTTCTGATAATATTTGCTGTCAATCAATTTATTCGTATATTCCATTACCTTGGGACTGTTGGACTGCTTTCCGGATGAAGCTATGGTGCTGTCCATAAGCTTCCACTCAAAGCCGTCAAAATACATTTCGTTTAATTTCATCCAGCCCGTTTCTTCAGTATATACTTCGTTCCATGCATGAAATACGCTTAATTTTGAAGAATAACCCGTTACCAGCTTGGCCGGTATATCCAGTGACCGAAGCATGGCAGCCATCAATGAAGCATAATCAAAACATATGCCCTTATTGCTTTTAAGTATTTCATCCACAACCGGCAGGTAGCCGGATTTTACGGTTTTGGCCTTTTCGGTGTCATATTTAATATTGGTTATTATATAATCATAAATAACACTTACCTTTTCCAGATCATCAGTCATACCTTCCGTCAATTCGGCGGCTTTTTTAATTGCCTCGGCCGTGTCCGAATAATTAACCAATTGATTGGGTGCCAAGAAAGGCGCCTTCAAATCTGTCAGCTTCACATTTATGGTAACCGTTTGTTTTGTTGCATACTTGTTGCCGCTGATATTTTCAAATACTCTTATTTTGTACTTGCCATCCCCCATTTGGAGAGGATATATGTCATATTCACCCTTGTTGTTTAAATCATATGTATATTTGCCCTTATCTTTTTCGATTATCACTTTTAACTTTTTTGTTGTTTCTTTTAAGTATCTTACCTTTATGTAGCCGTCTTCTGTATGGGAGGCGTCAATTTCCGATTTTGTCCCTTTATATATCTTATCTGCTCCATAACAAAGCGTAAATGAAACAAGAAACAGCAATATCATTGTAATCAGTGTAATTTTTTTAATTTGTTTCATAATATAACCCCTTTTCATAAATAAAAAACTTTGCCGAAAACAGCAAAGACAAGCTAAGATACGGATGTACCTTCCGGTACAGCAACTGGCTGTCATGCCGCTTTGCGGTTTAGACCCTATAGCTTTGCGCCGTTTTCTTTAGAAAACTTTGCCCTTTTTAATTACTAAAAAT
>JAAYOE010000061.1 GCA_012520455.1 Tissierellia bacterium | reverse complement strand
CTACGTGAGATGTTGAAATTGTTATTCCTCTTTCTCTTTCTTCGGGAGCCTTGTCTATGTTGTCATAGCTTACAAATTCTCCCGTACCGAATTTTTTGTTCAAAATAAGCGTAATTGCTGCTGTTAACGTCGTTTTGCCGTGGTCAACGTGGCCTATGGTTCCTATGTTAACATGCGGTTTTGTTCTTTCAAATTTCGCTTTTGCCATATCCTTTCTCCTCCCGGATTTATATTTTATTTATTTTGGAGCTTACGAGCAGACTCGAACTGCCGACCTCCTCATTACCAATGAGGTGCTCTACCTCCTGAGCTACGCAAGCATGCTGTCAAACCCTTGTTGTTAACATGGATTATTATATCAACAATGAGAAAATAAATCAATAGTAAAATTTATGAGATTCTTCAAAGGCTCCGGCCAATTTCGAAGAATCTCACAGATATAATATAGCTCTGATTGTTTATATAGAAGTTACTCTTATTCTGCTTGTTTTTTTCTTAACCCTTTGCAGGGCATTATCGACTGACTTTGAATTTGTGTTTAATATCTCAGCAATTTCTCTATAGGTCTTTCCTTTGCAATACTCTATCAAGACGGAGCTTTCATAATCGCTTAAATATTGTGATGCAAATCCAATAAAGTCGTGCTTCTCTTCCTCAGAAATCAATATGTCTTCAGGATTCAGCGAATCATCACATACTTGTTCATAAAAACCGAATTCACTGCCAAAACAATCCAATAGCTTATCAGTATCATATGCCTTCGATTTCCGGAGTGCTGAAATAATCTGCCTTTTAATGCATACTGAGGCATATTTTTTAAAGCTTACTCCAAACCCTTCATCATAAGTTTTAATCGCTTTAAAAAGCCCTATCATCGATTCCTGCATAATATCATCCCGGATATTATCTGCTATGTAAAAGGAATTGATGATTTTTCTTATTATATAAAGGTATCTTTTTATAATACAATTTTCAGCGTTTTCATTTCCAACATTGAATTTCTTTATGAGCTCTCCATCCGAAAATAGATCATAGTCTCGACTATATCTCAAATTGCTGATGAGAAAAAGAGAACTGCTCATAGTACTCCTCCGATATTAATTTTAGATAGTATATCTAATATTGTTAATAACAAAGGATTTGTACCAATTGAGAAATCATCTTATTTTATCAGCTATGTTTTTTTCTTATATTGTCAAGTTTCTTCAATGTTGCCTTATCCAATATCTGATTGATGTTTGTTCCTTTTTGACTCGGCTTATCGGTTTTGGTCCGGATATCCTTCTTCGTGTTCTCCAATTCAAAAATCAATTCATGAGCCGAGAGCCTTGTCCCTCCCCTTGACAAAACAATTTGCTGGATTGCCCTGTCGGAAGTGGCAACACGGACTCTTTCATACCTTCCTATTTTATCAAGCTGCTTTTCTATGTAGGAATCTGCTGTCTCATGCTCCTTGGTATATACAACCTCTACTCCCGAAACCTGCTCTATTTTTTCCCGGCTTCCCTTTACCAGATGGGCATCAAAAACAACAACTACCTTGATTCCTTTATAGGCTTGATATTCACTCAACAGTTCAATGAGCTTATTTCGGCTGTTCTCGATGTTTCCTGAAACATCCCTGTAATACTGCCACTGATTTATGATATTGTATCCGTCGATGAAAAGATATTCCTTCTTGGTTCTTGCCATTTTAAGATGTCCTTTGCTTCATTATTTCATATATAATAATTGAAGCAGCATTGGAAGCATTTAAAGAATTAATCTTCCCCTTCATGGGTATTTTAACCAAAATATCGCACTTTTCTTTAACCAGTCTTCCTATGCCCGAACCTTCGCTACCTATTACCAAGCCCACCGGAACATCATACTTCTCATCATATATATATCTATCCCCTTCCATGTCCGCACCGTATATCCATAGACCCCTTTCCTTTAGTAAGTCCAAGGTCCGGCTGATATTGGTAACCCTGCAGACAGGAAGATACTCAATTGCTCCTGCTGAAGACTTTGCGGCAACACCATTTATCCGGGCAGCCCTTCTCTTTGGAATAATAAGACCATGAGCCCCCAAGCATTCGGCAGATCGAATAATAGACCCTAAATTGTGGACATCGGTTACTTCATCAAGGATTACTATGAAAGGCATTTCGTTTTTTGCCTTAGCATATTCGAATATATCGTCTATATCCTTGTATTCATATTCCATAGCTTCCGCTATGACCCCCTGGTGTCTTTTATTCTCACTGAGTCTATCCAGGAGAGCCTTATCCACATTTTTAACCAATATATTCTTTTCTTTTGCCAGCTCAATAATTTTATTCAGGGACCCCTGAGCCGCATCCTTATTTATCAGTATCGTGTCAATATCAGCATCGCTTCTCAGTGCTTCTATTACCGGATTCCTTCCCTCGATTATTCTCAATTTTACCATCCTTTTCAGCTATTATCTCAATAGCCTTTTGAAAAATATACATAAGTCTTTCAATATTTTTATTCAAAAACAGGTATCCAAGTAAAGCTTCAAATCCCGTAGCATATCTGTAATCCATAAATTCAACGTTCTTGGGAGATGAAGTAACTTTGGCATTTCTTCCCCTTTTTACGATTTTTTTCTCTTCTTCCGTCAATAGGTCGGTCAACTGACTTACAATATAAGCCTGGGCCTTTGCCTTTACAAACTTTACCGTAAGCCTGTGCAGCTGATTTACACTGATGTCATAATTATCCAGGACATAGCTTCTCACCAACAGTTCAAACACGGCATCACCTGCATAAGCCAATTGTGCAGGCGAATACAGGTAAGGGCTGTTTGCTGTATCGCATATTTTATTGAATATTTCAAGATTACCAATTAATTTATTTTCTTCCAATTTACACCCTGTCTTGTATCTTCCAGCATGATGCCTTTTTCCAGCAACTCTGCTCTAATTTTGTCCGCTAAGGCATAATCCTTGTTTTTCTTTGCCTCTTGCCTTTTTTGAATCATTTCTTCAATATATGCTGCTAACTCATCATGCACATCTTTTTCTTCTTCATCTGCTTTTAACAAATCCAGGGACAAGACCCTGTCAAAGTCTTCGATTAAATTCAGCTTTTCATTGTTATTTAAGTCATCTGCCTTAAGCATTTCATACAATACGGTTATTGCATTTGCCGTATTTAAGTCATCCCTTAAACAATCTTCAAAGTCAATCTTATACTTTTTAACTTTATTTTTGTCAATATTTCCGGCTGCATTATCTTTGATGTTCCTTATCCTGCTTTTAAGCTTATTATATGCATTTTCGGCAGAAGTAAGCGAATCAAAAGAAAAAGCCAATTGTTTTCTATAATGAGAGTTCAAAACAAAATACCTGTAGGATAAAGGATTGTAACCTTTTTTTATCAGCAGGGAAAGAGTCAGGAATTCTCCGCTTGATTTGCTCATCTTTCCTTCATTGTCAATGAGGAATTCGCCGTGCCACCAGTATTTAACCCATGGTTTGCCTGTGTAGCTTTCTGTCTGGGCTATTTCATTGGTGTGGTGGACGGGTATATGGTCCACTCCCCCGCAGTGTATATCCATCTGGTCTCCTAAATTACACAGACTTATTACGGAGCATTCAATATGCCATCCCGGATAACCCACTCCCCATGGAGAATCCCATTTCATTGCCTGGTTTTCAAATTTCGATTTGGTAAACCACAAAACAAAGTCCTGAGGGTTTTTCTTGTTAAGGTCTACTTCAACATCATCTCTCGTGGCAACCTTGAGACTGTTTAAATCCATACCGGATAGTTTAGTGTAATCCTTAACCTTTGTAATGTCAAAATACACATTTCCGTTAGCTGTGTAGGTATATCCCTTTTCCTCCAACCCCTTGATAAACTCAATGTATTCGTCTATGTAGTCCGTGGCCCTGGCAACCACATCAGGAGTTTTGATATTGAGCTTATTAATATCTTCAAAGAAAGCATCCGTATAAAACTGTGCAATTTCCCACACGGTTTTGTTTTCTCTTTTTGCACCTTTGAGCATCTTGTCTTCGCCCTCATCGGCATCAGACTCCAAGTGGCCTACATCGGTAATATTCATTACCCGTTTTACATTATAGCCCAAGTATCTGAGGGCCTTTTCAAAAACATCCTCATGGATATACATTCTTAGGTTTCCTATATGGGCATAATTATATACTGTAGGCCCGCAGGTGTACATTTTTACCAAGTTTGCATCTAATGGTACGAAATCTTCAATTTTCCTGGATAATGTGTTGTAAATTCTCATGTAACTCTCTCCTCTCAACTGACAACATTATATAATACCAGTATTGGACTAGCAAGATTATTTTTTTTATCCTCAATTTAGCATGATGGTAAAATTGTCATAAATTGGCATAATTTACATAAATTTTTGCCTTAAATAACCAATATTAAGTTTTCTTAACATATGGCATTGCCCCTATATTACACTAAAAATGACCGGAACAAAGGAAAAATTTATGAAAAAACAATACCAGTTATAATGATTATCTTGATATTAATTACTGCTATGCTTATGGTTCAACCGGGTAAACCAACATCTAAATGACAAGTTTTTAAAGCGGTTTGTGTAATCATTCAATTATTATAAAAAATGGCACAACAAATTTTCACAGGCAATTGTTGTGCCTTATAAGAGAAATATTAATTTAATTATTCTTTTAAAGGAGACAGGCCGGAAGGATTTAGAAAATATGGAGCATAGGAGGCTGCAAGCTTAATTGCTTCAACCATGCTCAATTCTCCGGCTATCCCTTTGCCTGCAATATCAAATGCGGTTCCATGGTCTACCGATGTTCTTAAAAATGGCAGATTGTTTGTGATGGATATGGTCCTTTCAAAATCCACCATCTTTGTGGCAATATGCCCCTGGTCATGATACAAGGACAGGACTGCATCGTATTTGCCCTTTAAGGCCAAATAAAATACCGAATCTGCCGGTACCGGTCCGGCTGCGTCAATGCCAAGCTTCTTTGCTCTTGCAATGGCCGGCACCATTTCATCCACCTCTTCACGACCAAACAATCCGTTCTCCCCGCTGTGTGGATTCAGTCCTGCCACTGCAAGCCTGGGGTTACGGACTCCTAATATTTCAAGAGCATCCCTGCACCTTAATATAAATTCATAGACGCTTTTCTCAGTAATCATATCGCATGCTTTTCTTAAAGCTACATGTCTTGTTAAAAAGAAAACCCTGAGGTTATTGACCTGAAACATTGTGAGGGGATTTTTTGAATTTGTTAAATCCTCAAGAATTTCTGTATGTCCTATGTATGGAATATTTGCAGCCTTTAATGATTCCTTGTTTATCGGAGCCGTAGCAATAGCATCTATTTTTCTGTCAAGGGCCAATAAAATTGCCTTTTTTAAAAACTCAAAAGCTGCCTTGCCGCTCATCGCCTGGACCTTTCCAACTTCAAGCAAATTGATATCCACATTGTTTAAATCAATCATGTCTAGAGTACCATAAACATATTTGCCATCCTCAGGTTCTTCTGCAAGGTTTAATACAAGTTGAATATTGCAAAAATTCATAGCCTGCAATATTGTATCCTTGTCTCCGATTATTAGAGGCTTGCATATTTCATATATTTCTTCTTGATTTAATGCCTTTACAACTATTTCCGGCCCTATACCCGACGGATCTCCTATGGTTATTCCAATTATTGGTCTCTTCATTGCTCTAAACCCTACCTTTTTTAGCATTATAATCGTTTGATAACTTTGTAAACATATAATTAATACACTTTATTATTGCTTTTTCATCACCTACTAAACCACCCTTGGTAATTACAGGTATATTGTTATAAGTGCCCCCTATTATTCTTCCATATACAGCAAGAGGAAGAACTTCATCCTTAACTTCTATTGCAGCTGCTCCTAAGGCATTGCATACGGCAACCGTTACATCTCCTCCCGAAATATAGAGTCCTCCAAGCAAGGAGTTTGATTTTTCCAATGTTTTAACCGTAATCTCCGCAAGTCCGCCCGATATCTGCTGTGATACTTCATCTTCTGATATTTTTAGCTCTTTAGCAATCAGACTCAAATCCAATATATTTTCTTCACTTAAAGTAGTAGCTCCGATAACCTCAAATTTGGATAAATTGCTTATCAATTTATCTACTGCTTCATTTATCTCCTTTTCCCTTGTTTCCTCATTTAAGAGCCTTGAAGCATTAATTTCTGCAATAAAAGGCCGGTATTCCAGTTTAAACTCATCAAGCTGTTTTTTTGTTAACCTTGAAACGCTTCCTATTGTCAACAATACTTTTTTGCCCCTTCCCTCTTTGGGAAGGTCCAGAAGCTCTGCCGAAAGAGCGGCTGTAAAAGGTCCGGGGTCTGCTGATATCACCTTTAATCCGGTATCCTTTACGGCCTTGGCAATATTAATTATATCATCATTTGTAGTTGCATCAACAACAATTATTCTGCATCCCTTTCCTGTTTGGCTTAATATCGAATCTTTAATTGAATCTGATCCTTTCAGGACTGTATCCAGCTCTATAAATCCTATTTTCTCCTGCATTTGTTCTTCAAGCAAGCTGACAACCTTAGAAGTAAAAACAGGGGTTTTAGGATCTGTTGCAACAGCTGTTTTTTCAAGGGGTACTTGATGAACCATCAGGTAGCCTCCAACGCAGGCTCTTCCGGAGGCAGGGAATGACGGCACAACAATAGCATATGTATCATCTTTAACATTATCTAATATAGCTGATATCTCGGCCCCGATATTTCCTCTCAAGGTACTGTCAATTCTCTTTGCAAACAGCTTAACATCTTCATCTTTAAATAATTCAACTATACTTTTAACTCTCTTGTATGCTTCTTCCTTTTTTATTGCCCTGCTGTCCGTATTGATTGAAAGGATATCATAATCATCATTTTGCATACTCTTGTATTTGTCTAAGTTTATAAATGTTGCAGCCTTAAACCCTTGCTGAACAAGCAGTACTCCGGTAGCATTAGCTCCCGTTAAATCATCAGCTATTATAATAATTTTTGACATCATTCTCCTCCTGAAGTTTTATTATTTAAGGTAACACCATTTTTGTCCGCTTGTATAAACAAGACCCCAACTGCCTTCACCGGTCCCGTCTGATGCTAAAACAAATGCAACTTCTTTTTCTTCCATAAATAACACGGCATAATCTATTGCCTCTTTTATCGTCAGATGATTTAATCCAAGAAAATATTCCTCTATTTCTTTTGCCGTCTCATAATCAGATTCAAATACAATACCCATTCTCCCCGGTATAGCAAGTGTGTAGATCTTATCTTTGGTTTTTTCCAACACTCCTTCAGCTGATTCATGGTCCTTGAAAGGATTGCCTGCTATACCTCCGCAACAGGGCCCCTCATCTCTAACCCTTACAGAAGCACAGACCCCCTCTGCCTGGGGCAGAGAAAATTCCCTAATATATTTACTCAGGATGAAATCTATAAAAAATTCACTCTTTTCGCTTCCGATTTCTATTGTTTCAAGAGCCTTATATGATTTCGCACATTCATTTCCCATGCCGTCAGGACATAATCCTCCCACAGCTATTTTGAAACCGTCCTTTGTCACTGAAGAATAAAGAAATGTTTCCACAAATATCCCTCTAAATTAAAATTTTCCCATTCAAGTCAAATGACCATTCAGGAATTTCTTCAATTAATTCTACTTCATTTTTGATTTCTTTGTAAATACTTTCGGATACTGTTAATTCGCTGATGTGAAGCGTATTTTCTATTATCATTACTTTTGCATCCACACTTTTGATTTTCCCCAAGGTTTTGAAGGCTGTGTCAATTGCCGATTTTTCGGTTTCAAAATATGGCGGAATCTTTCCCCGTTCCAAGTAAGTAGTTGCAATTAAATTCTTATACATTGAATCATAGTCTATGCTGTCAACCAGTTCCTTTGTTGTAATGTCTGCCAAACCGATTCCCAATGCATTGCCGCAGGAATCGGGAGATAATCTGAGAATCACTAATTTGTTTACGAATGGAGCCTCAGGTTCAGGTACCCCTTGTACCCGGATTCTTCCAATAACCTTGGTATCAAC
The DNA here is from genome assembly GCA_012520455.1 of Tissierellia bacterium. GTDB lineage: Bacteria > Bacillota > Clostridia > Tissierellales > Sedimentibacteraceae > Sedimentibacter. The sequence continues at coordinate 1,192 of JAAYOE010000061.1, read as the reverse complement.
ACCTGTTCCGCTGTACATTTTACCCATTTCTTTAACTATTAAAAGATCAACATCATCATATGGCAACCGAGGGACTTGTTCAATTGCAACCTTTAAGAGTCTTGCGTCTTCCTTTAAAAAGTCTTCAGGCTTTACTCCTTGAATAATATATGTCTCATCCTTGGAGTTTTCAACAATTCCAAGACCTGCAATTATGGGTGCACGGTAAGAAGCCGTTTTAAAAGCCAAGGGAATCGTAATAGCTAAATCATATCCGTGCATAGCAGTCGCACCCTTTTCTTTTCCGAGACCGACTGAAACCATCTTAACTATACCGCTCTCATTTTCGGCTAAAAAATCCGTATGGGGCTTTATCCTGTTTACAACTATGATACCATCCGAATAAAAAGCATTTTTATCAAAATATACGGGAGCTCCGTTGGATGCATTTTCAAGCTGTACAGTTTCCATTGAACTTATTATTTGACATCCCATGGTTTCTTCCGTTATGCCTAATTTTTTCAATATTTGTCTTTGGCCCTCGTCAGTTGCACCTCCATGGCTGCCCATTGAAGGTACTATAAAAGGAATAGCCCCCAAGCTCTTAACGTAGTCGCAGACATATTTAGTAATCCTGTCAATATTTGTAATCCCCCTGCTTCCTGCGGTAATACAAATCCGGCTGTTTGGCTTTATTAGGTTTTTCATGCCGATAAGGTCTAATTGTTTGAATATTTCAAACCTTAAATCTTCAATTCTTTCACTGTTTATTATCTGTCTGATCTTATACATTTTAGGATATGCACAGCCCATTATTAGTCCTCCTGTATAATCCTATCCGGTTCCTGATTACCGTATTGTCCTATTAATGCTTTCATCATACTCCTGTTCATTCCTTCTAAATCATCCTTATCGGCCTTATAAGCTCTACAAAAAGCTTTAATGACAGCACAGGCCTCATCATAGGGGCCGGGAACATTGATTACCAACGTTTCACCAAGTTTGCCGCATGTTAATTTGCTCCACATGTGTCCGTTTTTCCCGTATACTTCCGATGAATATTTTTCTTTTAGAATAAGGTCCAAGGCAGAATGAGTATAATCTTTTCCCAAGGTCTTTTCATATCTGTGGCCGCCGCCTGAACCCCCGATGATTATTATTAAATCTGCCTTACCGGCTGCATAGCTTTTTATGCATTCAATAATCTTGTCTT
>JAAYOE010000060.1 GCA_012520455.1 Tissierellia bacterium | reverse complement strand
TTTTAGGGACGGTTCTTTTCGTTCTCCACTTATAACAGAATGCTCAAAATTTCAATTAATGTGTGTTTTCGTATGGGCTTTGTCCGAGTTATTCACACAATACTTGAAATTTTGAGCATTTTATATCCCAAAAAGTGTTTTTTTCTGTTCATATCCACCCAATACTTGAAATTTTGAGCATTCGTCAGTTAATACAAGATAGGTTTTATATCTGTTTTGCTTTTAGCTTAACCCCTGTGTAATAGAGGGGGTCCCTGGGTGTTGAATAAGGAGGGGCGTATGCCAAGTCAAGGTCCATCAAGTCTTCTGCTTTTGCCCCAAAAGTAATGGCGGCTGCAAACACATCCAACCTTCTGTCAACTCCCTCATAACCGACCATCTGGGCTCCTAAGAGCCGGCCTGTTTCTTTTTCGGCAACAGCCTTGATAATTATGGGCCTCCCTCCCATATATTCGGGTTTGTTTGCCCTCATGTCGGTTGATGTAACAACATCATAGCCGGATTTTATCGCTTCCTCTTCAGAAAAACCGGTCATCCCAACCGTGAGGTCAAAAACTCTAAATATGACGGTCCCTAAAATTCCTTTGAATTCCTTTTTTATTCCTGTTATATTGCTTCCGGCAATTGTTCCGGTTTTATTTGCAGTTGAGCCTAAAGGTTTGTAAACAGGAGCCCCGTTGATGGCAGAGTACATTTCTATGCAGTCGCCGCAGCTGTATACATCATCAATATTGGTTTTCATGTGCTTATCGACCTTGATGGCACCCGTTATACCTATTTGAACTCCCATATTTTTTGCTAATGTCACATTTGGTTTGGCACCGGTTGCAAGAAGGACCATGTCTGCTTTAACAAGTCTTCCGTCTTCCAAAACAAGGCCTTGGTCATTAATCTCTGCAGTCTTTGTCCCTGTATAAACATTGACTCCCTTTTCTCTTAAATGGTCTTCGATATATAAAGACAATTTATCGTCAATTCCCTTTGAAATCTTGGATCTGGCAATTATTGCTACATCCAGGCCGGAAAATTTAAAGCTTTCGCACATTTCAAGGCCTATTGACCCGCTTCCCACAATAGCAGCCGACCTTGGTTTCTTTTCTTCCATATAGTTTTTAATTTTAATCATGTCGTTAATATTTCTCAAGCTAAATACATTATCTCTGTCGGCACCCTGCAAGTCAGGTTTTACAGAATAAGCTCCGGTTGCAATTATGAGCTTGTCATACCTATCCATGAGTTTTCCTCTTGCATTCTTTACCATCAATGTTTTATTTTCCGGATTTACGGACTCTACCTCATGCTCGGTGTAGATGTCAATATTATGTTTTTCCTTAAAAAAACCCGGGTCTCTCGGGACAAGACTCGAAAAGCTTTCTGTTTCATTGCTTATATAAAAAGGCATGCCGCAGCCGGCATATGATATATATTTGTCCTTTTCATAAATGATTATTTCTGCTTCCTTGTCATTCCTTCTTATTTCAGTAGCCGCAGAAGTTCCTGCTGCCACGGCTCCGATAATTACAATACGCATATTCCCTCCCTTAATTAATAGTTATATGAATTATCATGTATGCACATTATCATCCTGTGATGACAAAAAAGTTGCCGCCCCTAAACCGAAGATTTGGACAACGAAAAGAACCGTCCCCAAAAACTTAGGGTTCGAAGCCGGGGTTTACAACCAGGACTGGGCAGGGGGCATCTGATATAACCCTCTGGGTTACAGAGCCAACGAAGAATCTTTTCACTTTTGAAAAGCCCCTGTTGCTCATCACTATTATATCAACCTTGTCATTTTTAGCTGTTTCCAATATCTTCACATAGGGCTCGCCCAATAAAACCTCTTTTTCCACTCTTATGCCGTTGAAATCCAATTTGGATACTATTGCATTTAAGAGTCTTTCGGCATTTTCCTTGATTTTCTCTTCCATTCGTTTTTCCAGTTCTTCGCTTTCTGAGATTATGGAGCCGTCAACCCCTCTCCATGCATTTTCATGCCTCCTGTACTCGGAGTTTCTTTCGGAGACAACTGATATCAATTTTATTGAAAAACCATATTTTCTTGCCAGCTCCAACGCTTTTTTTACAGCACTTATGGAAGCGTTTGAGCCGTCTACGGGTACAAGCAGTTTCATAAAAAAATCCCTCCTTTTTGTTTATATTTGATATATATCCACAATCCGGAGGAATTAAACATCTAATATTTGTAATCGACTGCTATCTCCATAAACCTTTTTACCGGTCCCAGTATCTATAGTAAAAGCAATCCCGGTCTTTCAATGTATTCTTTTAATTTTGCCAAAAACTCGGCCGCAACCGCCCCGTCGACCACCCTGTGGTCTGCAGTGAGGCTTAAATTCATCATGGGCTTTAACACAAGTTCATCATTTACGACAACCGATTCCTTATGAATTGCATTTACTCCTAAAATTGCAACTTCAGGCTGGTTTATGATAGGGGTGAAGGATTCGATTCCATACATTCCCAAATTGCTTATGGTAAAGGTTCCGCCGGTCAATTCATCCGGCATTAAATTATATGATTTTGCTCTTTCTCCAAGATCTTTAATCTCATTGGAAATTTCTTTTAAGCCTTTTACATTGGCGTATTTTACCACAGGAACCAAAAGTCCTTCCGGAAGGGCAACGGCAACACCCATGTTCACATAGTTTCGGGTTATTATTTCATCACCGTCAACCCTACTGTTCAAAAGAGGGAAGTCAAGCAATACCCGGGATACTATTTTTACAAGAATATCCGTGTAGGATACCTTGATTGTATCCTTCAATTCTTCTCTCAATTGTTTCATTCCTGTCGTATCAACTTTTATGTTAAAAGATACGGAGGGGGATGTCTGAACGCTGTAAAGCATTCTCTCCGCAATAATTTTTCGCATATTGGTCATGGGCAGGCGGTATTCCTGAGGGTCTGCATATTTTGCCAAATCCTCGTGATATTTGTATCTAACCACATCTGCCTTCATTATCCTGGTATCTTTTTCAATATTGTGGATATCAACCCCCAATTGGCCGGCAACAACGGCCGCTGTCGGAGATGCCTTGGTTTTGGGTTGTTCGGCAAATTTTCTTATATCTTCCTCCGTAATGGCCCCGCCCGGTCCCGTTCCGGCTACCAAATTATAATCTACGTTTAAATCCTTTGCTATTTTCTTTGCTCTCGGGGAAATCTTGACTCTTTCTCCATCTTTTACAGCCGGTGCCGGCTTCCCTGTTTCTTTGGGACCTTCTTCTTTTTGCGGTTCATCCTTTTTTGGCTCTTTAGATGCCTGGTCCAACAATTCAGAAATATCTTCATCCGCCCTGCCTATAATTCCAACCGGCACAAAGACATCTACGGTTTCCTTGTCAACCAAGATTTTTCTTAAAACTCCGGATGTCTTGGCTTCAACCTTGTTGGTTATTTTATCCGTTTCCACTTCAAACAGGATATCCCCTTTATTTACTAAGTCTCCTTCTTTCTTTTTCCAATTTGTCAGAGTTCCCTTAGTCATGGTAAGCCCCATTTTTGGCATTACAATGAATTCAGCCATATTACCTCCTTAGTATCAGTTTTCTATGGTGAAAAAATTATTTTCTTGCGCAGTTTCTAAAGCCTTTATAACATCAACGTGATAAGGACCCTCTCTTGTGATTTTAAAAATCAACTTCTGGTCCTTTTTGAATTCAATTTCCCTTTCTCCGTCTAAAGCTACGGTGCCCCTGTCCTTGGCCGTAAATTCATACTCGTCCCCAAGTCTCAAAATTACCGGCTCGCTTACGGATACGGATTCCACCACTCCCGCTGCAACGGGAGCCTTAATCCTTACGCTTCCTGAGTTTATATCCACGCAGGCTCCGAAATCATCTTCCGGATAAATAACTTTTTTGCACCCAACCAATGAAGAAAAACCGATGGAAGCAGGGTGAGACCTGGTTACGATTATTTTTTCGATTGTATCCATATTCCATATTGCCTTTGAGCCTATAAAGACATCCTTTGATATTACGGCATCTATGAGGGCGATGTCAATTAGGTCTCCATCCTTGTATATTTCAATTCTCTTGTCCTTAGTTACATACTTTCTGTCATCAAAACGACCGGAAGCAACTGCCGCCGCCGCCATGCCGGCAACGGTTCCTTCAAGCATGGTTGGATATACGTTGTTGGTTCCGGTGGAAATAGTTATTATGGGAGTGTCTTTTAAACTTTTTGCTGCTGCCCTGTTGGTGCCGTCTCCCCCTAATATGATTACGCACTTGATATCATCGTTTTTTTCCATATAAGCCGCAGCCTTGACAGTGTCCTCCATCCCGTCAAACCGCATCATATTAACTACATTTATTTCGCATCTAAGCTCATTACAACTGTTTAGCTTATCTTCAACCCTGTATCCCATATTGTATGAGTCGGGCATTACAAAAACCTTTTCAACTCCTAAAGCCTGGGCTCCAAGTACAATTCTTTCCACTATGTTGATTTTTTCATTGTTGTCGATAACCGTGGCATGAGATACCAGCCTTCTGATATCCTTACCGGAAGCAGGATTCGCGATTATTCCTATTGAAGCCATATAAACCTCCTAACAGCAGGGGCTGCCGCATAGTGCAACAGCCCCGGCCTTATCCTTAATGTTTAAAACAATGATTTTACAGCCAATTCAATATCCCTTGCATTTGGTACCACATAAGACTCAAGGTCGGTGGCAAAAGGTATGGGTGTATTTAAGGCACCCACCCTCATGATGGGAGCATCACATTCATAGAAGCGTTCTTCTGCTATCATTGCCGCAATTTCTCCCGTATAAGCCCCTCTCTTACACTCTTCGCTTACCAAAACAACCTTATGGGTTTTTTCCACCGAATTGAATATAGTTTCTTTGTCAAGAGGGTATAGGGTCCTTAAATCAATAACTTCAGCATTTATTTCATCCTTGGCCAGGTTTTCGGCTGCCTCCAAGGCATCATAAACCTGTTTGCCGTAAGTGATTATTGTAACATCGGTGCCTTCTTTGGCAATTCTTGCCTTCCCTAAGGGTATGGGCTTTAATTCATTTTCATCAACATCGTTTTGCATTGCATAGAGTACTTTATTTTCAATAAATACCACAGGGTTTTGGTCGTCAATGGATGATAGAAGTAAGCCGTATGCGTCCCGGGCATTTGACGGATAAACAACCTTAAGGCCCGGAACATGGGTAAGCCATGCCTCCAGGGACTGGGAGTGCTGGGCGGCAGCACCAATACCTGCTCCGGCCGGAACTCTGACAACCATGGGTAGGTTTATTTCTCCGCCGAACATGTACCTCATTTTAGCTGCCTGGTTAACCAATTGGTCCATACCAACCGTGATAAAATCTATGAACATTATTTCGGCGATGGGTTTTATTCCGCATGCGGCTGAGCCGACGGCAGCGCCAACTATTACGCCTTCCGATATGGGGGTGTCCCGAATTCTGTCATCCCCGAACTCTTCCCACAAGCCGGCACTGACTCCGAAGCATCCTCCGAATTTACCCACATCTTCTCCAAACAGTATAACATTGGGATCTTCTCGCATCTTAAAGCGCATTGCTTCCCTTATTCCTTCGGCATATGTCATCTTTTTCATCTTACTCTTCCCTCCTCAACTATATCAGAATACACATCCTTTAAAGCTGATTCCAATGATGGGAAGGGGCTCTGTTCGGCAAACTCTATTGCCTCTTCAACCATCTTGTCCACATCGTCATTTATTTTCTTCATTTCCTCTTCCGTCATCACATCGCTCTCTAACAGGTATTTTTCTACCCTGGGAATCGGGTCTTTCTTAATCCATGCATCCAATTCTCCTTCCGGCCTGTACACAACCGGGTCTCCTTCAAAATGGCCTCTCCACCTGTATGTTTTGCACTCAATAAGGGTGGGTCCTTGTCCTTTTCTTGCCCTTGAAACTGCTTCATTCACAGCCTCGTATACCGCAAACAAATCATTTCCGTCTACCGTAATACCGGGCATGTTGTAGGCGGACGCCCTCACGGAAACATCAGTAATGGCCTGGTGTCTTTTTTGGCTTACCGAAATTCCGTACCCGTTATTCTCACACACAAATATTACAGGGAGTTTCCAAATACTTGCTAAATTCAAAGCTTCATGGAAAGTACTCTGGTTGGTGGACGCATCACCGAAAAAGCATACGCAGACCTGGTCTGTCTTCTTGTGTTGAATAGCCAAGCCCGAACCTACTGCAATATTATGACCTGCCCCAACTATACCGTTTGCTCCCAAAATGCCCTTGGTTGCATCCGCTATATGCATTGAGCCGCCTTTGCCTTTGCAATATCCGTCTTCCCTTCCGAAAAGTTCAGCCATCATGTATTTTAATTCTCCGCCCTTGGCGATTATGTGTCCGTGGCCTCTGTGGGTGCTGGTTATGTAGTCATCTTCCCTTAAATTTGCGCAAGCGCCTGTTGCAACAGCTTCTTCCCCTATATAGAGGTGGACAAAGCCCGGAATTTTTCCTTCGGCAAACAATTCTGACGCGCTTTTTTCAAATTTTCGAATCTTTAGCATGGTCAAATACATTTCTTTCAATTGCTCGTTAGTGATTTTCAAAATACTACCTCCCATCATTTTTTAATTTTTACGGATACACTGGCAACAGCAACTTCAATTGAATCATCCTTATCTCCGAATTTAGTAAAATAAAGTCCTTCGGTTTTTAACCCCCCGTAAACAGACTTAACATTTACCTTTCCAACAGGAAAGCACTTAACAACCTCTTCCGTCCTGACTTCTTCAGGACGAGTTGTCCCGATCGTGACATCGATTATAACGTTTTCATCGATGTCGTCTTGAGTAAAACCACAAACTTCATTAAGACCTACAAGGCAGCTTTTAGATATGGCATCCTTTGCCGCTTTTACCGCTGCTTTCGTCACATCCTGGCCATGGAAGTCAGCTCCCATGCCGATTTCAACAATAAATCTTTCCAATGCACCACCCCTTTAATATAAATAATATTTTATATAAGAATTTTTATGACAAGCTTTTTAGATAAACAGGTCTTTGTCATACATGAATTGTAGGACAGTTAAACGATAAAACTTGCATGCCTGTAATTGTGTCATGATGAGAAAATAATAGCAGATTGAGAAAAAACACTGTGATGTTTTGATACTTGAGAATTGCTGTTTAATGTTTTGCACAGATGAGTTGTTTATATTGATTTACTTCTATATATATCCATAATTTAGCATATTAAACAAAAAACCTCAACAGGAAATTGAGATTCTTTATGAGATTCTTCGAGCTAAAGCTCTCAAAATGACAGTTTCTGAGTTATTCATAGCAATGACACCCTGGGGGTTATTTATTGCAATGACACCCTGGGGGGTTATTTATAGCAATGACAGGGTTAGCTAAAACCTTATAATTAGAGGATTGTAATTTGAGCCCACTTTTCCCCGACCGGAATTATTTCAGGATTGAACCTTACCTTCAGGGGTTTTTTAAATAAGGGGCCGTCATATACTAAGGTATGGTATTCTCCGTTCTCGCCGCAGGGGTCGGCTCCTGATGTTTCAATTTCTTCTATCAAGGAAAAGCTTAAGTCCCGGCCCAAAAACTTTGAATCCAGCATTTGTGTATTGACTACAACAATCTTAGCTTTAAATCCAAGTGAAATGAATTCCTTAACCAGGTCTTTTCTGTTTCTTTTCCAAAGAGGGAGGACGGCTTCCATTGATGCTGACCTGCAGACTCTTTCTTCCCACTGCCTGTGCTCGTCTAAGTCTATATCTCCGAATATTCCGCAATTTATGCCCAGGTCTTTAAAATCCTTCAGAATAGATACAAAGACCTTCTCATAATCATCGAAGGCTGCCTTTCCGATAGTATAATCAAGACCAAGGGATTCTGCCTGAGCCTTAATGATTTTTTCACTTAACCTGTGGGAGGAACTGATTTCCTCAGTACCAAACATGGTTAAGAGCTTTAGGGGTTCATATCCCATTTCTTTTGCTTTAAATAAGGCAAGGCAGGAATCCTTGCCTCCGGACCATGAAATAAAACATTTTTTATTCTGCATATATATCTCCGATTAAGTTAATGTTCTCTTTATCATTGTATTTGGCAACAGGGGGGTATTTTCATTTTTTTCGGATTCAACAAAAGCTTTCACCTTGAATTTGTTTTCAAATGCTTCTTTTATCATCTCTCTTGTATCAAGGCGGTCTTCAAAAAGGAATAACTTAATATTGACTGCCCTATCCCCAAATTTTATCGAATAGTCCAAAAGGTCATCATATTGGAAAAAAAATTCGTCAAACTCGCTCATGTGAACTTGTCGGTTTTTAATCAGCATAGTGTTATTTATTCTTCCTTTAGACCTTTCCAGGGTCTTCAAAAATGTACCGCATTTACATTTATTTACTTTATATGCTCCGTAGTCGCCCGTCCTGTATCTTATTAGGGGCATGGCTTCCCTGTTAAAGGTAGTTATGACTATTTCCCCCCACTTACCGTCTTCCGATACCTGACCCGTAACCGGGTCTAGGATTTCCAAATAAACATCATTTTCCCTGATGTGATAACCGTTTAAATGGCTGCATTCCACCGCGCAACCGTATCCTGTTTCCGTAAGACCGTAATGGGTAAACACCTTAGCATCACAGTTCACACTGAAGTCTTTTATAACTGTTTCAGGGACATAATCCGCACTGAGCATTATCTTTTTAATATGTTTCTTAAAAAGGTCCTTCTTTTTCCTGCTTAAAAACCTGGCCTGGACGGGCAGGGCCACAATGGAATTAATCTTCTTATCCCCGATGAAGGCCCCTGCATGGTCACAGTCCTTCAATACCCCGTATATACTGCTTTCTATCTTCAACCTGTCCAAGCTTTTCTTAATAATATCACCAAGGCTGCCATAGGTCTCTCCCGGCATCATAATCATTACCCTGTCCCCCTGGCTAAGCATGGCTTTAAATCCTTCCTCAAAAAAATTCACGGTCAGGTTTAAATCATTATCGGTAAAAAATAATCTTTTACCGTCTGCTGAGGTGGTTCCCGAGGTTTTAAGGGTTACAATTCTTGAAACATATTTTGGAGAGGTACACAAAAAATCATAGGGCCTTTGTGCCAACTCTATGGGGAAGGTAAAGGGCAGGGAGGCAAAGTCATTAAAAGTATTCAGCCTGCCCCTGTATGCTCCTTTTAATCTTTTCTTGTAAAACTTGCTGTTTTCTACTGCATAATCAATGGTTTCCTCTAATTTCTTCAATTGGTAATCCCCCAGGGCAGCCCTGTCGCCTGCCCCGGTTTCGAGTATAACCAGGTTTTCCAAAGGTGATTTCATACATCATCTCTCACGCCGAAGGTATAGCCGTTTTCCGTCAATATTTCAATTACCTTGTCATAGCTTTTAATTATTATATCCCCGCATTTAAGCATGTAGCTGGTTTCCCCGTCATCAAATTTTTTTACTCCGATAATATCTATGCAGTCAACGCTGTCAAATTCTTCTTCGAACCAGTCGGTAAATTCATGGACCATGTCTCCGTAGTTTTCCTTATAGTATTCCCGGTCTTTGCCTTTACCGGCATAAAGGCCTAATATCATCACTCCTCCTATAAGGACGCCGCAGGTTCTTTGCTTCCCTCCGATTCCGTTGCATAAACCGTTGACGGCTCTTATCATATCGTCATTTTCGATGCCTTCTTCTTCTAATGCCATTTTTAGCATAATCTGTGTGCAGCAATACCCTAAAGCCGATAACCTAAAAACTTTAAAAGCTGTATCACTTGCCATCTTAAACCCCCTTGCCTGCAATCATCAAAAAATATCCCAATTTGGCTTTTTTCAGGATGTTCTGAAATTTTTGCCCATCCAGGGACCTGCATGCCCGGCTTGCATTCCAGAAGTTTTCCATGGACCCGTACTGAAATATTATTTTAATGATTAATTGTTTGAAATATTCATCTTCTTTTTCTTCAAAAAGTATATCAAAACCCTTGTCTTTCAGCAACTCCTTCAATTTATTCAAATCATGAGGAGCCTTTAAGCAAGTGTTGACCGAGTATCTCTTAAGCTCATCCAAATATTCGGGCTTGTTTGCATATATGTCGGATATAACCAACCGGCCCCCGGGCTTCGTAACCCTCCAGACCTCTTCTATGGTTTTTCCCAAATCATTCATCAATGACAGGGTGCATTCTGCAAATACCCCATTAAAAGATTCTTTTTCGAAGGGTATCTTATCTCCTGAGGAAATTATAATTTCAGCATCCTTATTAACCCTTTTGGCTTCCTTTACAAGAGTTTCGGATATGTCCAAGCCCTTGGCCCTTATATTGTAATTATCGCGCAAATATTTGATTGTTGCCCCCTTGCCGCATCCCAAGTCTAATATAATATCCCCGGCTTTAAATTTACAAAAGTCTACAGCCTTCTTAGTAATTTCAAATCCGCCGGGCCTCAGTGTTTTACCCAGGGCATCCTGCATAAGGGAGCATTCGTACAAATTTCTATTTTGCAATTACTTATCCTCCAAGGCCTTTTCTACCTCTGAAATTTTGCCCCTTGCCAATTCTTCCTCAATCAGTACCATTTTGCATTTTGGACATTTCCAAAGCTCAACTTCAAAGTCTGCATCCAAATAAAGGACATTGGTTTTTTCAAGAACCAATTTCTCGCTGCATTTGTCGCATATCCACGGAGTACCGGTATCATCAGTAATTTTCATTTTTTGCCTCCACAACTTCCATTCTATGGCTGTAAACATTGGTTACAACTATGTCCTCTCCCTTTAATTGGTATTGTACCCAATAGGTTACATTGTCTATTCTCAACCTGGTCAAGTAAGATTTTTTGGAAGGGTCGAAAAATCTTTCTTTATGCTCTATTGAATTTTCAACGCATTTCTTTATATCCCAGTAGACTATATACATTTCTTCCATTTTGGCTTTTGCTTCATCACTTATAATAATATTGTATTTTTCATCTTCGTACAAGCTTTCTTCCCCCCAAATATTTTTTAACATGGAATTCTTTACATACATCCTGTTATGCTGCCTTTCCGAAAGGCTGGGCATTTTTTTGAGACCTGCGCTTTTTAAATCATCAGAAAACAATAAATCAAGCATGTGATAGGTCCGCTTCCCCCTGCTTGTAAATAAATCCTTGCACATGGCGCAGTATACCAGGAGGTCATCCTTGCTTTCCTCAATCCTGTCGTTGATGAAGTCTTGGGCCTGGTCCCTGTTTGCAAAATATACCAAGCCTCCGTAGCCGCAGCATTTTGTTAATTCTTTGGAGTACTTCAGTTCACTGACATCATGGTTGAGCTTAGAAAGAATATTTCTTACGGAATCCTGCATTTTTGTTTCCCTTGATGTGCAAGGGTCGTGAATATTAAGCCTTAACCTTTCTTGTCCGGAAGCTTTCGGCAGTTCCAAATTCTCCATAAGTTCCCAAATGGAAACAAAATCTATGTCCTCCATATATTTATTGAAATTTTGCATGCAGCTTGAGCATGCCAATATGAAGGTCGGTTTGCCCAGGTCTGTCCATGCCTTTTTAATCAATGAGACATTTTCCTCCATCAAGCCTTTTTGTCCCCCCAAATCCGCAGGTGCCCCGCAGCAGCCCAGCATTAAACCCACCCCTGAGTCTATGTTGGCCGTCAAATACCTGTATATTTTTTCGATATAAAGGGGATTAGACCCGGGCAGCTGGCAACCCGGATAGAATACATATTTTATCTTATCCTTATTCGGTTCCTTTCTATATGCAAAGAATTTCTCACCATTGCTGAATTTCATATCCTTTAATGCGAAATCATGGGCTGATTGAGGCATCTTATTTCTTTCAACCATGCTTTCTCTGGTTTCATAAATAACATCCTTCATATCTACCCTGTAATCGCACATTTTGCCGCAAAGACCGCATAGGGTGCAGGATAGGATCATTTTATTGGCATAATGAGAACCTTTGATTATTCTTTCGTTATGGTTTATGTTTCTTATATAGGATTTGGGAGCTATGTCAAATCTCTGTAAATGGACGCAGGGCCTTATGCAATCCCTGCATTGGCATTTAAAGCACCTCTTGGCTTCATTTACAGCTTCTTCTTTTGTGAATACATCTCCTGTCTTTTTTGTTGTCTCTATTGTTTCTTCATCATCAGTCTTATATTTTAATACTGTTTCATAGCTTCCTTCATTGTCTCTCCCGGCTCCCATGGAAGTACCTTTAATAAACCTGTCGATGGATATTGCCGCCCTCCTGCCTGCGCTTACGGAAAAAACTATTGAATTCTCATATTTACCGTCTATTTTACCTGCAAACACCTTGCTGTCTCCCGCCTGAAAGGTCTCCGAATCAATTTGGAAAGGGTCTATTAGATTTTGGGCAGCTATAAATACGGCATCATATCTGCCTATTATTGTATTTAGTTTTTCTTCATCCACAAAAGTATCCAAGATGAGAGAAATATTGTTATCCTCTAAAAAGCTCAGCTCTTCATTTATTACATCGGCGGTAAGGTATTCTTCAAATTCCCACAACCTTCCTCCTGCCTTAGAGCCCATTTCATAAATATCTATCTTATGTCCTTTTTTAACAAGGTCGTAAGAAGCGGTAAGCCCTGTCAGTCCGCTTCCTATCACAGCAATTGTTTTATTTGAAGAGGGCAGGGGGTATCCCTTCTTAGGTTTTGAGTAACCGTATTTTACGGCTGCTTTTTCAAGTTCTCCGATTAAAATATTCCCGCCCTTTTTACCCCTTACACATACATCTTCACAAGGGTGGTCACAGATCATACCTATTATCCTTGCAATAGGTATTCTTTTTTCCATCAGCTTGTATGCCTTGTCGAAGCTCCCTCTTTCAATTTCTTCGACAAAGGCCTTTACCTCCACATGAAGAGGACACCAGGCGGTACAAGCGGGAGGTGCTTCGTTTATGCATTTGTCACCTGTTTCCAACAATTTATCAAGATCCATTTATTATCCCACCTCCTGTTTTAAAAAGGATTGAAATGAAAAACTCATTCCAATCCTTTTCTAAGTCATTTAAAGATTTATTTGTTTTTCAATCCTGCCAATATTTTTTCCGGTAATGCCGGTAATTTGGTTATTCTCACACCGCAGGCGTCATAGATGGCATTTACTATTGCAGCATGGGGTGCGGATAAAGGCATTTCACCAACACCTGATGAGCCTCTTGAGCCGTCAGGTCTTTCAGTTTCCTGATAGATTATCCTGATATTATCCGGTACATCCTTTATCTGGGGCATTCCGGCTTTTGTAAATGTTGTATGATACTTGATATCTTCATAATCCTCTGTAAGGGCCAAACCTATTCCCTGTGCCAGGCCGCCGTAGATTTGTCCGTCTGTCAGCAGCTTGTTTCCAACCTTACCAACATCGGCTACTATGGTTAATTGCTCTACCGTTGCCTTTCCGGTAGTCATGTTGACCTTAACTTCTGCCAGGAGAACCCCATACATATAGTTGGCAAATGGATTGCCTTGACCTGTAACAACATCCTGGTCGGTTCCAGGTACAGACCATTTGCCTTCGTACCTGGTCGGAAGGCCTTTTTCTATAACTTCATCATAGGTCATATAGGTTCCGTCAGGTTTTCTAAGGGCTTTAACAAGGTTTTCACACGCAACCCTTGTTGCATTTCCTGTAGTAACGGTTGAACGGCTTCCTCCTGCAGGTCCTGAATTTGGAGTCTTTTCCATATCATTCATAACCAAGCGGATTTGTTCAGGCTCCAATCCTAAAGGCATCAAAGCATCATATGCGTGGTAGAGGGTACCCATATCTGCTCCTTGACCGTGGTCTTCCCATGAGTTGCCAACAGTTACTCCCTTAGGTGTTATTTCAGCCCATGCTTCGGAAGTATCAACTCCGCCCAAGCCTGCGCCATAAATCAACAAGGATACACCGGCACCGTATTTATAGCCGTCATTTAATTTATTCTTTGCTTCAGCATTTGCCTTTGCTTCTTTGTAATAAGGTCTTAGCTTATCTAAGGCATCAGGCAGACAATATACTTCCGGCGGACACCCTTGAGGCGTTGTCCCTCCGGGTCGATATACATTTTTATATCTTAATTCAAAGGGGTCAACTCCCATTTCAGCAGCTAATTTGTCAATCAATACTTCAGATGAGAATAAGCTTTGGGGTGAGCCGTATCCTCTAAATGCAGAGCCCCATGCATGGTTGGTTGCAACAGTACGCCCCTTGTTTCTGATATTGGGAATATTATAGCCTGCACCCATGAACTGAGTGCCTCTTATTGTCAGTAAGTCGCCAAATTCACAATAAGGACCGTGGTCAACGAAGAAATCACCTTCCATTGCCTGAAGCATGCCGTCTTCATCCGCAGCAAATTTTACATTCATAAAGAATGGAGACCTCTTGCCGGTATAGGCAAAATGTTGTTCCTGGGTAAATTCTAAGTATACGGGTTTCTTTGTCACCAAGGCGGCTACTCCTAATAGTCCTTCTATGGTAGGGCTGAATTTATAACCGAAGGTGGCGCCTGCATTGTTTTGAACTATAACATATTTGTCAGGATCTATTCCGATGCCTTCTGCAGTCATCAAATGATGGAAATGTATAGCAACACTCTTTGAATGAACGATTAGTTTACCTTCTTCGTCCATGTAGGCAAATCCCACATCATTTTCAAGAGGCATATGGGGTTGTCTGCCTACATAGAAATCATCTTCAACCGTATATTTAGCCTTTTCAAATATGGGCTTAGTATCCTCTCCCTTAATTACCCCGCATTCGAAATAAACGTTGGGAGTTCCGGGATGTATTTCAATGGCATCCTCGGCCATTGCTTCCGGTGCGCTCATGTAAGCCGGCAGCACCTCCAACTCAACTTTAACCTTTTTAACGGCTTCTTCCGCAATCTTAGGATTTTCGGACAGAACTATTGCCAAAACATCTCCGTATTGGAATACTTTTTTGTCGCAAAGTATAGGCCTTTCCTTTCCGTCACCCTTGTTTTGAGGGAAGGCCAAGCCATTTATCCTGTTGGTTCCCGGTACATCCTTGTAGGTCAATACCCTGTAAACGCCGGGTACTTTTTCGGCTTCAGAAGTATCTATGGACAGGATGTTTGCATGAGATACCTCTGCCTGAACTAATTTAGCATGCAGGGTCCCCTTAGGAAGCTTAAGTCCCAAATCGGCGCCAAAATCCCAGGTGCCGGTAACCTTTGCCAGAGCTGACGGCCTGATGTATTCGGTTCCCATCATCATGGCTCCTTGAGGCAGTTTGTACCACAAATCTTCTGCCTTAATTTCGCCCCTCATCACTCTTGCAGCATCCATCACTGCATCTACCAAGGGCTTGTAACCGGTACACCTGCACAGGTTTCTATGATTCTGGAACCAACCTCTCACTTCTTCTCTCGTAGGGTTAATGTTTTCCTCCAACAAAGCAACTGCCGATACTATGAAGCCGGGAGTACAAAAACCGCACTGGGCTCCCCCGTGTACCATCCATGCCAGCTGGAGGGGGTGAAGATTATCCCTTGAACCTACACCTTCAATGGTAATTATTTCTGCATCTTCTTTTACGTTTTTCATCCTGGTGATACAAGCCCTTACAACCTTGCCGTCCAAAATAACGGAACAGGCTCCGCACTCGCCTTTGTTACACCCTACCTTGGTGCCTGTCAAATGCATTTGTTCTCTTAAGAACTCCGACAATTTCGATTCCGGGTCAACAACGGCTTTTGTTTCCATTCCATTGATAAACAGTGTTCTTTTAAGCATGTTAACCTCCTTACATTATTGTATTACATATCAATAAGTGTAATGCAATTACCATGCCTAATTTTTAATGTTGAAATTTCAACCCTGAAAAATAAGAACTGTTCGATTTTTGACCAAATCCCCTTTTATGTTGTCTGTTTATCGAACAGTTTTCTTTATTAAATGTTTATATTGTATTTTTTGATTTTATTGTACAAGGTATTTCTTCTAATACCCAGCAGGTCTGCAGATTGGGTTATATTTCCGTTGCACCTTCTTATAACCCTTATCAGGTGTTCTCTTTCCACCGACTCCATGTCTAATTTTTCTACTCCCCCACTCTTGCTCATATATTGCATTCTTGCAGCAAAGTATCTTACGGGGAATATTTCAGTATTAATCATCAATTCAATCACATTCTGCAGCTCCCTTACATTGCCGGGCCAATTATACCTTTCCATTAATTCAAAGTCTTCTTCGGTGATATTTACCACGTCTTTTTTTAAATCCATAGAAATCTTTTTCATGAAATAATCAGTTAATATCCTTATATCTCCCTTCCTATCTCTCAGAGGAGGCACATATAAGGGGAGGACGTTCAATCTGTAGTAGAGGTCCTTTCTGAACCTGCCCATTTCCACTTCCTTCTCCAAATCCTTGTTGGTGGATGCTATTATCCGCACATCAACAGGTATTGCCCTTTTTCCTCCAAGCCTTGTGATAAATCCTTCTTCCAAAACCCTGAGGAGCTTTACCTGCATGTCAAGGGGCATTTCCCCTATTTCGTCAAGCAGAATCGTTCCCCCGTCGGCTAATTCAAATTTTCCGGGGTTTCCGCCTTTCTTGGCTCCCGTAAAGGCCCCGCCCTCGTAGCCGAATAATTCGGATTCGATGAGTTGGGCGGGTATAGCTCCGCAATTTATTGCAATCATGGGATAGTTGCTTCTGCTGCTGTAATTATGGATAGATTGGGCGAATAATTCCTTGCCAGTGCCGCTTTCACCCATAATGAGAATGGTGGAATTGCTGTCTGCAATTTTTTTAGCATACTCTACTATTTTAACAAAACTGTCATCCTCGCCTATTATGCTGTCAAAACTATATCCGTAGTTATTTATAACCTTGCCGTAAGAGCTGTCAATTTCTTTCAGCATATGAACTATTTCAAAGCTGTCATCAGCTTCATGGTAAACCTTTTTCACCTCTAAATTGAATAAGTACTTACCCCTGTTAGAAGTGATGCTTATATTTTTTTCGAAATTTTTGTGGATATTCAACCTGCTTTTAATTTGATGCCAATCACTTATTATCCGGTTGATGTTATCTGTTTTCAGCTTGTTGTCCTTGCCGAACATTTCTGCCGCCTTATCATTATACATTTTGATATTCCCGTCTTCATCCGTAATTATTATGCCTTCGTTAATAATATCAAGAAACCTTTTGGCAGCCTTCTTTTCATTTTGATTTTTACTCTTTATCATCTCCTCAATTCCCTTGGCAGCAGCAACTACAATTCCCAAGGTATGGGGGTGGACATTCTTGGTATAACCCGTTAAATCCAAGACTCCTATAAGGTTGCCCTTATTGTCTCGTATCGGGGCTGCAGAGCAAGTCCATCTATTGTAAGCTTCTATGTAATGGTCTTCTCCTGTCAACTGGACGGGAACTCCCGTTTTAATAACAAAAGACATGGCATTGGTACCCACATTTTCTTCATTCATATAGGCTCCCGGAATCATCTTCAGACTGAAGGCTTCGGAGAGTATTTTTTCGTCCCCCAAGGCATTTAAAATACATCCTTCGCTGTCGGTCAGAAAAATGAAGAAATCGCTGCCCTTGGTAAATTTCATTATCTCTTCAATGTATGGCAGGGCAGTCATGATCATATTTCTGTTTTTGACCAATATTTTTTGTAAATTAGCATCACTTACTATTTTTTTGCTGTACACCTGTTCTCTTTTCAATCCAAGCTTACGGCATCTTTCTTTCGATTCTTCTATTTGAGTTTTATAGTCTTTCATTCCTATGACTCCTTGCTCTTGACATGGTAAACCTTATCAGCTGAGTGTACTGTCTATACATTAATTATAATATATAACCAGTTTTATTTCAACCTGAATATGTTTTCCCTCCCCTTAAGGTCGAATACCCCCTGGTGTTTCCCATTTTGTTCAGCCGTCTTTGGCGGATTAAAAAAGCGTCCGAAATTTCGGACACCTTTTTTATTTTTATTCGCTTTTTTCTAGGTTTGCTTACATGCCTCTGCCGAACATGGGCTGACTTTCTTTTTTCCTTTCCAATACCTTTTTCAAGTGGCTTTGTTCTTCCTTTAGTATTATTGCCATTTCTTCTTTTGCTAAATCAGGATACAGCCTTTGGAGCTCGGTAACAAATAAAACTGCATCCCTTTCCGCCCTCTCGGCTATATCGAATATTTGAGCTTTGGTAAAAATTTTCTTTGCCTTTTCAATAAGCTCATCATCAAACAAAACATTGCTTTCAACCAGCAAATCAACATACTCGGCATCGGACTCTTCTAATTCCAGGTCCATCTTTTCCGAAAACTCTCTTAATAGTGCATTATAAATCTTTTCGTGCCTTTCTTCATCCTTAGCCAGCATTTCAAAGAACTGCTCCCCTATTCTTGCTTCACTTGCAATGGCTCTATACAGCTTGGTTGCTCCTGCTTCGTTTTCGGCAATGGTTTTAAGTAAATTCTTTCCGTTCCATTTTACAGTACTCATAAGATACCCTCCTATTCATGTTTAGATACTATTACCCCATGAAGAATACTTTTAAACAATAAATATTAAATATGTTTTATATGCAAAATCTGAATACAAGAAAAAATTAAGGTAAATATATATTCGGAGGTGATTTTTTTGAAAATAAGAGACATTATGTCAAGGGAAATTGCGTGCGTGAGTGCAGACGATACCGTTGAAAAGGCAGCACAATTGATGAGGATCTACAACGTAGGCTCAATACCCGTATGTGCTCAAAACAGTGTGATAGGTATAATTACGGACAGGGACATCGCTTTAAGAGCCGTATCCGTAGGCGACGACGGTTATATACAGGTAAAAAAAGTAATGACTGCAAATCCGGTAGTCGGGAGTCCCGATATGGATGTTGATGATGCTGTGAGATTGATGAGCGAAAACCAGATTAGGAGGCTCCCCATTGTTGAAAACAACACCCTGGTAGGCATGGTTTCCTTAGGGGACATTTCTGTCGAGCCTAAACTGCAGGATGAAGCTAAAATAGCCCTTAAGAATATTTCAAAACCCGCGGAAAACAGATTCAGTTAAAATGAAGGGGACTTAGGTCCCCGTTTTTTACTTTACAGCCGAAGCTGACAATACCAGTGATAGATATTTTTCCTCTGATGAAGCTCCTCTTGATGTTAAAACTATGGGAACCTTAGCCCCTACCACCATGCCTGCCATGGTGGCACCGGCCATTTCTATCAAGGCCTTGCTCATTATATTTCCTGTTGTAATATTGGGAACCAATAATATATCCGCATCTCCAGTAACAGGACTTGAGTAGCCTTTGATTTCCGCCGATTCCTTGTTGAAGGTCAAATCAAGGGATATAGGCCCTTCAACCATACAGTCCTTAATTTCCCCGTCCCGGTTCATGTTCTTTAAGGTGTCGGCATCAACCGTTTCAGGCATTTTGGGGTTTACGGTTTCAACGGCACACAGGACTGCAACCTTAGGACATTCGTAACCCATTGCCAAGAAAACATTGACGGAGTTTTCAAGAATCTGTTTCTTTTCATCCAGATTCGGATACATGACCATGCCCCCGTCTGTTACTGCAATTAGCTTGCGGTAAGCCGGTATTTCCAAAATTGCCACATGAGAAATCACATTGCCGGTCCTTAATCCCTTTTCCTTGTCAACAACAGCCTTCAGCAAATCTGCAGTCTGGAGCTTGCCTTTCATTATAAAGTCTGCCTTGTTTTCATGTATCAGTTCAACGGTTTTTTCCGCTGCTTCCTTGTCGCTTTCCGTATTTATGATATTGGCCGGCTCATATTTCAGGTTGAGCTTTTTTAATATTTCCTCGATTTTTTCTTTATTCCCAACCAATACAGGCTCAACCAGCTTGTCCCCGGCTGCTTTAAAGACAGCCTCCAATGTGTGTTCGTCATGGGCTGCAGCAACGGCTACCCGCTTTATCGAATCGTTTTTTTGGACTTTTTTAATCAAATCTTTGAAATTTTTCAGTTCCATCAGAAACCTCCCCACATAAGAATGATTAGATTATATCATTATTTCCATTTCATGACAAGGGGGCAGGAGTGTAGGTCAAGGCCCTCATGGCATTTAGGACCGCCAGGAAAGCCACTCCCACATCTGCAAACACAGCCGCCCATAAGCTTGTTAAGCCAAAGGTGCTTAGAATCAAAATCAATACCTTTACTGAAATGGCAAATATAATATTCTGGTAGGCAATTTTTATTGTATTCTTTGAAATATTTATTGCTGCCGGTATTTTTGAAGGTTCATCGGTCATTATTACAACATCGGCAGCCTCAATAGCCGCATCAGACCCGAGACCTCCCATTGCAACACCTACATCAGCCCTCGCCAGTACGGGGGCATCATTGATGCCGTCTCCTGCAAACAACAAAACACCCTTTTCTGATTTTCGGGACATTAATTCTTCAACCTTTTCGACCTTGTCTCCAGGTAATAGGCGCGCATAATACTTATCAATACCCAATTCTCCTGCAGTGCCGGCTCCTGCCGATTCGCTGTCACCGGTGAGCATCACTATGTCTTTTATATTTTGCTCTTTTAAAGCCTTTACAGCCCGGGCAGCATCTTCTTTTGTCTGATCCGCAATCAGGATATAACCGGCGTATTCCCCGTCTGCAGCAATATGAACCATGGTTCCTGCAGATCTTTCTTTAATGAAGGGAATACTAAACTTCTCCATAAGCTTGTCATTGCCGGCCAAAACTTTTATATTATCAACAAGGGCTGATATGCCATGTCCCGGAATTTCCTCCACATGAGATATTTTATGGCTGTCAATCTCTTCCCCGTATGCTTCTTTTAAGGAAAGCGAAATCGGATGGTTGGAATAATTCTCCGCATATGCTGCAAGCTTAAGCAAATAGCCGGGCTCATCCGTCACGGAATGTATTTTCCGGACCTTGAAAACACCCTTGGTCAGGGTTCCTGTTTTATCAAATACGACTATTTCGGTTTTAGCCATGGCTTCTAAAAAGTTGCTGCCCTTTACAAGAATTCCGTTTTTTGAAGCCCCTCCTATACCCCCGAAAAAGCTCAGGGGAACCGAGATCACTAAGGCACATGGACAGGATACTACCAAAAATGCCAAGGACCGGTAAATCCATTCGCCAAAGGTCGCATCCTTAATGACTAAGGGCGGAAGAACCGCAAGCAGAACTGCAACAAGAACCACTATGGGTGTGTAGTACCTTGCAAACTTTGTAATGAATTTCTCTGATTTAGATTTCCTGCTGCTTGCATTTTCAACCAATTCCAAAATTTTATTCACCGTTGATTCGCTGTAGGGCCTGGTAACCTCAGCTTTAAGCAGACCGCTCATGTTGATGCAGCCGCTCAACAGCTCACTTCCAACCATTACTTCCCTCGGAAGGGATTCACCCGTGAGGGCTGATGTGTCAAGCATTGAACTTCCTTCTGTCACAGTGCTGTCCAAGGGAACCCTTTCACCTGCTTTTATCTGTATTATATCTCCTATTCGGGCTTCTTCGGGAGATATGGTCACCAGGTCTCCATCCCTTAAGACATTTGCATAATCAGGCCGTATATCCATCAAATTTGAAATTGATTTTCGGGATTGTCCCACAGCGTAGGATTGAAACATTTCTCCAAGCTGATAAAAGAGCATTACCGCAACACCCTCGGGAGCCTCCCCTATTAAAAATGCTCCGATTGAAGCAAGGGACATCAAAAAGTTTTCATCAAAAACTTCCCCCTCTTTAATATTGTATACAGCCTTTTTTACCACATAGCCGCCGGCAATTACATAGCTGATTGCATACAATACTAATTCAATTTGACTGTCATTTATCATTATTGCAGAAGCAAAGAATATTGCACTGACCATTAAGCGTCCGATTAATTTCTTCATTAAATTCTCCTCTTATGCCTCTTCCAAGACTATTTGGGGCTCATATTTTTTTATTATCTTTGCTGCTGCTTCCTCTATTTCAGGCATAAGGATATCATCTGCCTCAATTACCATCTTTTCGGTAAAGAAGTTAGATGTTACATTCCTGACTCCCTTAAGTCTGCTTATCTTTCTTTCCATCTTTGCCAAGCAATTTGCACAGTCCAGTCCTTTTAATTTATATGTCTTTTTCATATCTTCCTCCATATATCGTCTGACAAACTCTTTATTTACTGTATTTTTCTTTGATATGCTCCATGCCGATTTCATAGATATCCCTTACATGGTCGTCCTTGAGAGAATAATAAACGGTTTTGCCTTCTCTTCTGAATTTTACCAGATTTGCCTCTCTTAAGGCCCGGAGCTGGTGAGAGATAGCTGATTTAGTCATATTGAGCAAAACCGCAATGTCGCACACGCACATTTCGCTTTCATCCAGGGCCCAGATTATTCTCATCCTCGTGCTGTCCCCCAAGACTTTGAAAAAGTCCGACAAATCATATATATTTTCGTCGTCAGGCATTTTAGTTTTAACGGCATCTACTATATCTCCGTGTATCACTTCACAATCACAAACTAAATCTTCTCTTGCAGCCATTTTTACCTCCAAAAAATAGTTGAGCAGCAATTCAACTGTTTGATTATATTATAGTTGAATAACTGCTCAACTGTCAATAGTATTTTTTTTAAAATAATAAATATTTTACGGGTCTTCCGAATCTGTTCCATGAGAAAAATCAATGATCCCCGATTGGGAAAGAATAGCACCTGTATCTGAAAATTCTACAATTTCATCATCTTCAGCCCCTTCTCCCGCAGGCATTTCATCAAGGCCGGGGCTTGACGTTTCTTTCTCCCCGCCAAACTTGTTCCTCCCGTCCTTGGTGACCACATAACAGCGGGTAAAGGGAGATTTCCTGCCAATAAACGATTTATTCATTCGATGACCGGGACACTGGGGACGGTCCTGAGTGTCCCATGGATGTCACTGG
>JAAYOE010000059.1 GCA_012520455.1 Tissierellia bacterium | reverse complement strand
TAATGGGTAATTATAAATCTATCCACAAAATCGGAAGAGATGAAATAATTATTAACAAGTCTAAGTTCATAGGGACTGCATGTCCTGTTGAAACCGAAGAAGAAGCCCTGGCCTTCATCGATAAAATAAAGAAGGAATTCAAGGATGCAACCCACAACGTATATGCTTATGTAATCGGGGAGAATTCAAACATACAAAGATTTTCGGATGACGGGGAGCCTTCGGGGACTGCAGGCATGCCGGTTTTAAATGTTATTATGCAGGAGAATTTAAGAAACCTTGCAGTTGTGGTAACCAGGTATTTTGGAGGTGTCCTCTTGGGAGCCGGAGGATTGGTGAGGGCTTACACCAAAGGCTCAAAGATTGCTTTGGAAAGCGGAATAATAGTAGACAAGGCCCTCTTTTATGATGTATCATTTAAGATAGACTACACATTATTAGGAAAAATGGATAATGAACTTATAAAGAATAATTTTATCGTCACAGATAAAGTATATGAAGAACAAGTGCTTGTTAAACTGATAGTAGAAGAGGAAAACTTGGACAAGATTACTGCCTTAGCAGGAGAGGTATCAAGCGGTAAAGCTCAAATATCCCTTGGGAAGGCAGCATACTATTCCATAAAAAACGGGAAATTAGTCGGGTATTGATACAATTAAAATAATATGATAAAATATCACGTCAATGTTAATGATTAAGTAAGGAGGAAATATGGCCGGACATTCAAAATGGAATAATATAAAAAACCGTAAAGGAAAACAAGATGCATTAAAAGGCAAAATATTCACCAAGCTGGCACGTGCGATAACCGTTGCAGTGAGAGAAGGGGGACCGGACCCGGACTACAACTCCTCACTGGCAACTGCAATAGAAAAAGCAAAGTCACAAAATATGCCCAATGACAATATAGACAGAGCTATAAAAGCCGGTATGGCAGCAGCTGCCGGTGAAAACTTTGAGGCGATCACCTATGAAGGATACGGACCCAGCGGAACGGCATTTATGGTTCAGTGCTTAACCGATAATAAAAACAGAACAGCGGCAGACATAAGGCATTATTTTTCCAAGTATAGCGGAAACTTGGGAACGACAGGCTGCGTCGGTTATTTGTTTGACAGGAAAGGAGTAATATCCGTCGAGTCAGCCGGTATTGACGAAGACGAACTAATGATGGCAGCTCTTGATGCGGGAGCGGAAGATTTTGAAGTGCAAGATGACACCTATGAAATTACAACCGCACCGGAGGACTTCATGACAGTATTAAATGGGTTAAAGGCTGCCGGTTATGAAGACCTCAAAGGGGATATCATGTACATACCCCAGACCTATGTTAAGGTTGAGGATGAAGAAGCATTAAAAAACCTTGATAAGTTAATTGATGCCTTGGAAGAAAATGATGACGTCCAGGAAGTGTACCACAACTGGGATATGCCGGAAGAAGAGGACGAAGAGTAATATAAACGGTTCTCTCCAGCAATAGAGCTGGAGAGAACCGTTTTTTATATCTTATTTTCTGGGGTTTGGTGCCGAAAAGCTTGGAGGTTGGGCATTTTGAGCACTAAATCTGTTTGTTCCGGGGGTAGACAAGTCAAAATACAGTTTCGAATCTGCAGTTACTCCCCAATCCCTGTTTGAAGCAGTGTCTTTAATCTTGTTAAAGGCTTCTCTGAACATGGTATTATGAGCTTCTTCCCGATTAAGCAAAAAGTCTATGGTA
This sequence comes from Tissierellia bacterium, assembly GCA_012520455.1. Lineage (GTDB taxonomy): Bacteria > Bacillota > Clostridia > Tissierellales > Sedimentibacteraceae > Sedimentibacter. The sequence continues at coordinate 8,513 of JAAYOE010000059.1, read as the reverse complement.
TCTTTTACCCCTTTATCATCAATTTGCCTGTACAAATACTCATATACAACTTTTGCCCGCTGTTCGGCTGCAATATTTGATAATAAGTCTGCAGCTATATCTCCTGTTTCATTGACATATGCACCGGTCCATAAGTAGCCCGACGCATTGGCTAAAATAGGTGTCAGTCCTGTCAAAACATGGGCTTCTATACCTCCTAAGGTTGCATTTTTAGCATCTAAGTCATGACCGTTAAGCAAGTTGATCATAGTCGCAACAATTTCCATATGACTCAGTTCTTCTGAAGCAATATCTAAAAACAGGTCTTTGATTTCAGGGTCCTTTACTCTAAAACTTTGAGAAAGATATTGCATTGCAGCTTTTAGCTCTCCATTGGCACCCCCTAATTGCTCTTGCAGCAATGCAGCATAATTTGGATTGGGACTGTCTACTTTAACTTCATAAAGCAACTTTTTATCATGTGTAAACATATGAACTCTCCTTGGGTTATTTTTTTTTTAGTTTTTCCAATATATATTTAAATATGCCTTTAAAAATGAATGAACTATCCTTAATATATATGACACAGGGGCCGGATAAGGAGGAAAAGAACAATTATCATTTGATTAAGAGGGTGTTTTTATGGTATAATAATAATGAGGAGTGATGCAAAATGTATGTACCATACGGTTTATATGATCCTACAATGATAATTTTAATACCTGCCATATTGCTTACTTTGTATGCTCAAAGCAAAGTGAAAACTAATTTTGCCAAATATTTGAGGGTACCGGCAAGAAGGGGCTATACAGGGGCACAGGTGGCAAGAATGCTATTGAATCAAAACGGCCTCCATGATATACCCATAGAAGCAGCAAATACACAATTAGGAGATCACTATGACCCCATAAAACGGGTGCTGAGACTTTCCGGGGAAGTAGCCCAGGGAAGCTCCATTGCTTCCGTAAGTGTGGCAGCTCATGAAGTAGGTCATGCCATCCAGCATGCAAAGGGCTATGCCCCCTTATCTATAAGGAATATGATTTTTCCTGTAGCAAGGTTTGGGTCATCTGCAGGATGGTTGTTCATATTTGTCGGATTATTGATTCCCAGCCTTGGGGGACTGATGGATATAGGAATCCTCTTGTTTGGTGCAGCTGTTTTATTCCAGCTGATTACACTGCCCGTTGAGTTCAATGCAAGCAGAAGGGCTTTGGAAATGCTGGATGCAAACGGATATATTTATGACGAAGAAATAAGGGGAGCCAAGAATGTACTGAGCGCTGCGGCATTAACCTACGTGGCAGCCATGGCAAGCGGTTTGGCCCAGCTTGCCAGACTGATTCTTATAAGAAACAGGAGAAGGTAAAGTACACTTAAAAACACAACTCCTTCCTCATTTAATGAAGAAGGAGTTTTTAATTATCACAGACTATTCAACTTCATGATTATGTTGTTTATTTCTTTGCACATGGATGCGTTTTTGCATCCGGAGGGGCAAGAGTCAATTACTTTCCTGTTTTTACGGCCCACATTTAAATTCAGTAAAAGACAAACCAAAGAGCAGGTCATACAAGCATTGAATGATATTATTTCCGGATAGTTACAGCATTCTTTGCCTATTGTTGCATTAATATTTTTTGATTTTCCTTTTATCAGGTTTGCTAATTCATATTCCCCTGCCAAGGCATAGGATTGGAGTTCTTTTATGTGGTCCGTGACGGAGTCTGTTTCACTTGAACTGAAACCGACCGTATTTAATAAATCTATTGTTTCACTGAACTTATACTCAAGGATTCGTTTTTTCTCACAAATAACATCAATTATTTTACTTATAAAATTGCTAATTTCTGAAATTTCATCCCTGTTTACGCACACACTCAGCCCACAATGAAGTTTTTCGCTTTCACCATGGATTAATAGGGCTAATCCTTTTTCTTCCGCAAATATAGAATTAATAAGCTTTTTTATCGTACACAACAATTTCTTTTTTACTTTTATGAAGATATCAAATTCTGAGCATTTAATAAAATTAATAAGACTGATTAGGGTTCGTAATTTCCTGTCCAGGATAAAATTATTTTCAATTATTAATCTCATGAGGGTTAAAACCGAATCATCAACTGATTTGATATCATCAAGAGTACAATATTCAACTTTTGCGATGATTTTTCCTGTTTGTTCAATTAAATGACCTGTAGCATCTTCTTCTTTACTTATACATTCCAATACGGAATTTAAACTGTTTAGAAGTTCAAATTGCCGGTTATAATCTAAACACTCAATTCCTTCCTTTTGTATGAAGTTTAGTGTTTCTCTCAGCTTGTTTTCTAAAGTATTGTTCTTTATTGCTATTGTTTTCATCGTTTGAATTATACTGTTAATAATATCTTTAAAATCGCATACGGAAATACATTTATTTATTGCTTTACATAACAAGTCAGCTTGAGCTTCAATCAATAAAGCAAGGGCACACTCCTCTTTAGAAACAGATTCAACTATAGAAACAGCGTTGGCGGGGACTCCTTGTATGGGGCAATTAATATCCTTACATATATTTTTATTATTATTTAACATAGCTATAAATGCTCACATTCCTTTATATTTTTATTACAATATAAATAACAGCCTGTATATATATTATACGGGCTGTCTTGATTTGTTCCTTATATCTATTAATTATATTTCAAATTATTAAGAACCTTCTGAGAATTATCATGTGTTAACAACACCATGATAAAGGAATTTGCTTTGTCATCCTACAGAGAGAGTATAAAGTTAATTACATCTATATTTTTTTGTGCCAATATCATGTTCTTCAAAGTGATTGATTCAAGCAATAAGGATGCGCTTTCGTTTGCAGCAATTAAATTGCCTACATTGCCGGGTGTAATTGTAGCTACATCATTTATCTTTAATGCTTCCGTGCCAATAAGATTTGCAAGGGCAAATTCCTCATTGGCAATTGATTGTTGAAGATTAGATAAAGATACGGCGAATCCTGCCAATTGCTCATCATTGAAGCCGTTACCCAAAGTTATAATTGCAATTATGTCTTCAAGTTTAGCTTCTAATATCATGTTTTTTTGAACTATTATATCTAGAACCGAAGTAATAATATCGTTAAAATCTAACAAATCATCCACTCCGCCGGCTGTTGTGGTTAATTCTATTGCCCTGTTCAGTTTAGCGGCTTCAGCATCAATTAAAACTGCAAGTCCGTTTTCTTCAACTCTTATTGCATTTATCAAAGCATTAAGAGCGGCTATCACAGCATCTACTTGGGCCTGAGTCGGAGTCGGGAAATCTTCTGAATTGTTTATTATAAATCTTACAACTCTTCTTAACTTGCTTAAGAGAACAAGATTCTTTTCTGTAATAACCCTCAATATGGCCAATATTAGCTCATCTGCAGCTTGTAATTGTTCAAAAGCAAGGACTGGTGCTAAAGCATCGACTAAGGTGCCTATTGCGCCTATCAGATTGCCTAATGCATTTTCTTCATTTGCTATCCTGCTGAGAATGGCAGTTATATTATCAACGAAATCAGAAGTGATTGTGAAACCTTCTTCGTCAATATAGTTTAAGGTTTCTGTCAGTTTTGCTTCTAATACCGTATTTTTCAGCAATATAGTTTTGAGGGTACGTATAATGGATTCGGTTAATTCCGTGAAATTATCAAAAGTCAAAGCATCACCTGTCAATGATGCAAGCTTATCTGCTTCTTCCTGGATTAAGGCTGCAAGTGCATTTTCTTCTGCAGCAATCGAGCCTACCACATTAAATGCGGCAGCTTCGTTTAAACCGGGGGTTTGTTGTATAACAACATCATCCTGCAATGTTGCTTTTTTTGTATTTTCATTGTTAATATTAAAGAAATTTGCCATAAATCTTCTCACGATCCTTTTTACATTTTTATACAGGTAATTATATAGCCTGTATACAAAATAATATTCGCATGTCCAATATTTGTTACTTAATTGTTGTGTATAATTTATAGTTTGAAATGTTCCTACAGTTTGTATGAAATGGTTATATTTTAAAAATATCAAGAAATTTCATCTTTCTTCCCCATAACCTTTGAAGCTTATGCAGATATAGGTGAAGCTGTCATTGACTGTTTTGAAGAACCCTAAATGTGTCTTATATGTTGTAATCCCACTATTTTTTGGTATTTACACTTAAATTGCATTATGATATAATGAACTCAATCAATGAAGCAAAAGAAATTGCTCCGAGCATAATAGCCTAAGGATTTAAGTTTATGGTTTTATGCCGATAGGGTTTGGCTGGAAACGGTTAGGCCTCCTGATGGAAAGGAGATTGTAGATAATATGAGGACAGCAGCTCCGTCAGGAATGCTGTTTTTTTGTCTGTTTACTCATCTTGATTTATATTTAGTGTAACTAAATAAAATAAATAATATTTATGGAGGAATAGTATGAAAAAAATCAAAGTAATTTCAATGGTTTTAGCAATAGTAATGATTCTTTCCCAAGGCTTGGTTTTTGCAGAAGAATCTTACGCAGTTGAAATTGGAGGAAGCTTAGTTGCAACAGAGCTTAAGCTTACCCTGGAAGAATTAAAGGGTATGCCCGAAGAAGCACAGATAAACCAGGCCTATACATACAATTCAAAGGGTGGAGAAAAAACAGTCCAGGTTAAGGGTGTAAGCTTAGCTTATTTATTGAAAGAAAAGGCAGGAGTAACAGCTGAAGAAGGAAGCGTAAAATTCTTAGCAGCGGATGGTTATGATATTGAACCTCAAACTCTCAATGATGTTTTAAATGATGAACTTAAATTTGTTTTGGCTTATGAGGTAGACGGTGAGGCAATAGACAATGACGATGCTGTAATTGATGAAATAACCATATATAGAAATTTAAAATATGAAGGTGAGTTTAGCACTGTTTATAAATTAGTAAATAAGATTGTTGTCGGAGAAGCCGAAGCACCGGAAGAAACACCGGAAGAAACACCGGAAGTTTCTGCCGAGCCTGTTGAAGAAGAAACACCTGTTGAAGAAGAAACAAAAGAAATAGCATTCACTGATATAACCGAAGATTATAAGTTTGCGGAAGCAGCTATTTATGACCTTGCAAAAAGAGGAATCATAGATGGTATGGGCGGCGGCCTCTATGCTCCGGGCAATGTATTTACCAGGGAACAATTCTGCAAAATAATAGTTGTAGCCTTGGGATATGAGTTAAAAGAATATGAAGGACAATTCAGCGATATAGGCGGTGACAGATGGTCAGCACCATATGTACAAGCCGCTGTTGATTCAGGATTATTCGTTGGATATCCTGACGGTACATTTTTGCCTGAAAAGGTTATAACCAGGCAGGAAATGGCACTTGTAGCAGCCAGGGCAGCTGTTGCAAAAGGACTGGTTGACCAGGCAAAGGTCGATAAGTTTGTAATGGAAAAATCTGATTACCTAGATAAAGAAGATGTGGCAGATTGGGCAGGAAATGCTGTTGCCTGGCTTGAAGCACAAGATGTTTTTGTGGGGATTGCAGAAGAAAACTTTGAGCCCGGAAAGAATGTTAACCGTGCCGAAGCAGCATTGGTAGTATTTAACACCTTGTTTTCAGAATAATAAATAAAAAAAACAAATGAGCGATATTCGCTCATTTGTTTTAAAGGAGGTAAGTCAATTATGGCAAGAAGGATTACAGTTTGGCTCTTGATTGCAGCCATGTTAATCATGAATGCAATGCCTGTATATGCGGCAGAGCCGGAGCTTATAATTACAGGAACGGGACTGGAAGAAGAAATAGTAATTACTTCCGGCGACTGGTCAAAATATAAGATGGTAGAGAGAATATACTCTACCAACAACAGCCTTGGATTTCATAAAATCATAAAAGCAAAAGGATATGATTTATTCGACCTCATTGGGAAAGGTTTAAAAACCGATGAAGATTACGATGTAAAATTTACATGTTCTGACGGGTTTGAATTTACAAAGACTATCAGTGAGCTGAAAAATGCGTATTCTTTCACTGATTTTACCTTGGAAAGCAAAGAGGAAATCATGCCTATGATTGCAAAATATACAAGTGTAATGGCTGATTATCCGAAAAACATTTTTGCTCCCCCCGTTACATGGACGGATATTCCAATAACAGAAACAGATTTAGATAAAGATTTTCCTAAATTAGTATTTGGACAAACTGACATTGACGACATGAATATGTCAAAATGGGGCAAAGAAGTTGTCAAAATTACGGTAGGAGATGAAATAATCAAAGTAACTCCTTCATCACCATATAAGCACATCAGTTATGATGGTGAACCTTACAATGTTGACGCCATAACAGGAGCAACTTTTACAATTGAAGGACCCGGAGTTGAAGGTTACAGGGCTATATCATTGAGGCAAATCGAAGAAGATACAAATGGACAATCTATAGATGCATATTATGAAAAAGTAAATGGTAAAGTATCTGAGTTTTCCTATGAAGGAATAAATGTCAGGTATTTAATCGATAATTATGTAAAAGCAAAACCGAACGCAGGAAACCTTATATTTAAAGATAAATCAAGGAAGACGATTTTAACCGCGGATATATCAGAGGCGGATAAATATATGGTTGCTTACGGCATAAATGAGGTTCCCTTGGTTTTCCTGGATACTGATGAAGGATATATCAAGGAAAAATATAATGATAACGGATGTTTTAAATTAGTTTATAAACAAGACAAGTCTAGTGCCAAAGAATTTTCTAATGTAGCATATATTTACATAGAAGAAAAAGATGCTAAAAATATTTACGAGCATACCTATCCTCCTTACAATGATGAAAAATATACTGATTATGAACTGATAATTCACGGTTCTGCCCTGGGAAAAGAAGTAAGATACAAGGTAAAAGACATAGAAGCCATGACAGACCTTCATGAAATCCATGAATACAGCCTGTCAAACAGTGAGTATTTCTGGTATTATAACACTTACAAGGGTGTTCCTTTGTGGGATTTACTCTTAAAAGCAGGTTTAGATCCTAAAACTGATGAGAATACCAGCGTCCGTTTTATTGCCGCAGACAATTATAATTTTGCTCCCATGACTATAAAGCAGATTAAGGACAGGTCCTTGTACGGATATTATGAAAAAAGTGCATTGGATAAGGGTGACGGCACATTCCCGGGAGAATATGTGGATCCCCTTTATACAGATTTACCTGTCATGGTTGCCTATGGATTTAACAAGTATCCTTATGTAATAAGACCCAGTGATGAAGGTTATAACGCAGGTCTTGGCAATGACGGGGGACCCCTTAGAATAATATTTGGGAAAACAACATATAACGATACAAATGGTTCCAACCAGGTACAATTTGCAAAAGAAATAATAATAGGCGAAGGTGAATCTCTTGCAACAGATACCAAAGGACACGGCGAAGGGGTCAACACGGAACTGGGAATTGACGAAACATGGAATCACGATCAGGGCTTATATAAAGAATATTTGGATATGCCGGTCCTTCGGGTAACAGGCTCACAAGTTAAAGAACCTGTGACATTTACTTTAAGGCAAATAGAAGCCATGACTCAGTATGCGGTCAGAGATATCTACACAGGCGATGGGACCAGGGAAATGCAAGGTATCGTTTTATGGGATTTAATTAAAAACGTGGTCGGACTCAAGGAGGACGTGGATGTTCCAAGTATTAGAGTATTTAGCGGTCAAAGTTACAATCAAATATTAAGAAGCACCGAACAGGTAATAAACGGGGTATTAAATTCTCGCGGCGAGAATAAGAAAATTATTTTAGCTTATGCAGCAGACGGTTATCCTTTGGTACCCAATGAGTCAAGTGTCGGATATGCAAACAACAATGCTTACGGTCCACTAAGGCTTATTATTGAAGAAAGCAAATCAATGTGGGTTAAGTGGGTTGACTGCATAGTAGTTGGTACCGGTGATTATGAAGCACCTGAATTGAAAGATGTAAAGACGGATGTTTTCAGTGATATCGGAAGCCACTGGGCAAAAGACAGCATAGTAAAAATGGCAGCTATGGGTTATGCAAAAGGAAGCGATGGGCTCTTCAGACCTGACGACAAAATCAGCAGGGCAGAATTTGTATCCTTGCTTATAAGAGTATTGGGAATCAGCAATCAAGATGCTGTATTAAAATTTACTGATGTTAAGCCTGGTGATTGGTTTGCCAAAGATGTTGCTCTTGCAGCAGAAAAAGGATATGTAAAAGGCTATGAGGACGGCAGCTTCAAACCCAATTCTCCTATTACAAGACAAGAAATAGGGACCATAATAGGTTCATTGCTGGAAGATGATGTGACAAATGCCGATGAAATTTTGTCTCTCTTCAGTGATGATATTCCCCAGTGGGCAAAGCTACCTGTTGCAAAGGCAGTGAAGGCAGAAATCATCAAAGGGCTTCCCGGCAATATATTCGGGGGAGTACAGAATACAACAAGGGCGGAAGCAACGGTAATGCTGTTAAGATATATAGACAAATAATCAAGGGGGAGGTTACTCCCCCTTAAGAGGGGTGTTCGAT
>JAAYOE010000058.1 GCA_012520455.1 Tissierellia bacterium | reverse complement strand
GGTATGAGGAGAGGTTATGGAAAAGAAATATGTTCTTGCATTAGATCAGGGAACCACAAGTTCAAGAGCCATACTTTTTGACAGAAACGGCAGAATTATCAATATGTCTCAAAAGGAATTCACTCAATTTTATCCCGCTCCCGGCTGGGTGGAGCACAATCCCTTAGAAATATGGGAAACTCAAATAAATGCAGCAAAGGAAGCCATTAAAGATGTGGATGTCTCAGAAATTGCCGCTATAGGAATAACCAATCAAAGGGAAACTACGATTCTTTGGGATAAGAATACGGGCAGGCCTGTATATAATGCAATAGTATGGCAGAGCAGGCAGTCTTCGGATATATGCGATGAGCTTAAAAAATCTGGCATGGAGTCCTATATCAAAGAAAATACGGGCTTGGTTATAGATGCTTACTTTTCCGGAACAAAAATAAAGTGGATTTTGGACAATGTGGAAGGAGTAAGGGAAAAGGCAGAAAAGGGACAAGTGTTGTTCGGAACCGTAGATACCTGGCTAATATGGAATCTGACGGGAGGAAAAATACACATAACCGATTATTCCAATGCTTCAAGGACCATGATTTATAATATTAAGACACTTAAATGGGATGAAAAGCTCCTTGCTGCATTGAACATACCTTCTGAAATCCTGCCGGAAGTGAGACAGTCATCAGAAATATACGGGAATACGGAGACGGGGATTTTCGGCGGTGAAATTCCTATATCGGGAATTGCAGGGGACCAGCAGGCTGCCCTTTTCGGACAGCTTTGTTTTCAGGAGGGAATGGCAAAGAATACATACGGAACTGGATGCTTCCTCTTGATGAATACCGGGGATAAGCTGATTGAATCCAAGAAGGGACTCCTTACCACAATAGCCTGGGGCTTAAACGGCAAGGTGGAATATGCCTTAGAGGGGTCAATATTTGTGGCCGGAGCAGCAATACAGTGGCTCAGGGATGAGCTTAAAATAATTCATGATGCAGCTGATTCGGAATATTTTGCAAACAAGGTGGAAAATACTAAGGGGGTCTATGTGGTGCCGGCCTTTACGGGACTTGGGGCTCCTTATTGGGATATGTATGCAAGAGGGGCGATTTTAGGTTTGACAAGGGGGGCAGGCAGAAATAATATAATCAGGGCAACCCTTGAGTCCATTGCCTATCAAACAAGGGATGTAATTGACGCCATGATTGAGGATTCAGGAATCAATTTAACGGTATTAAAGGTTGATGGAGGAGCATCTGCAAATAATTTTTTGATGCAATTCCAATCTGACATACTGAATGTAAATATTGAGAGACCCGACATAACAGAAACCACCGCCTTAGGAGCAGCATATCTAGCAGGTCTTGCGACAGGTTTCTGGAAATCAAAGGGTGAAGTTATTCAAAATTGGAATATGAATAGAAAATTCATGCCTGCAATAAGTGAAGATGAGAGAAACAAGCTGTACGCCGGCTGGAAAAAGGCAGTTGAAAGAGCAAAAAATTGGGAGTGAAAGGCTAAGCCTTGTGCCCACCGGGGACGGTTCTCATTGGATATTTGATGACAGTACCCCCGTCCCCTTGTCATCTGAGCGGCAGCGCATAATATTAAATGGAGGAAATTAATGAAAACAGAATTTTTTATAAATAACAGGACAAAATTTGCAGAGAGAATGGATGATTATTCTACGGCCGTATTTTTTTCCGGCAAGGCACCGAGAGAAAGTGCCGACCAGCAGCATCCCTTTTCAGTAGACAGGAATTTCTTTTACCTTACGGGAATAGACAGGGAGGATATGGTTTTAACAATAAGCAAAATTGCCGGAAAGACGGAAGAAACCCTGTACATACCCCCGGTAGACGAGCATTTTGAAAAATGGTACGGTATACTTATGAGGAAGGAAGAGGCAATAGAGGCATCCGGCATAAAAAACATAGAAAACAGGAATGATTTTCTCACGAAATTCGCAGGCAAATTGTCATCATCCGACAGACCTGATAATGTATATATTTTTTCATATATCACTGAAGCTGATGAGCCTTACGATGCTTACAGGAGTCTTGCTCATTGGATGAGGACTCAATTCCCGGCGGTAAACATCAAAAACTCATTGGATATCATGATTGAACTCAGAAGTTCAAAGTCGGAAGAGGAAGTAGAAGAGATAAAAACTGCCATCGGGTACACCAAGGAAGCCCTGGAATTTGTAATGAAGAATTTAAAGCCCGACATGTATGAATATCAGGCAAGGGCTCATTTTGAGTACCGGCTCATGCTTAGAAACTCAAGACCAAGCTTTGCTACAATTGGGGCTTCGGGCTCTAATGCAGTTATCCTCCATTATGTTGACCTTAAGCGTAAGATGGAGGAGGGGGATATGATACTCCTTGACCTGGGTGCCTTGTCAAATAACTATGCCTCCGACATCACGAGAACATACCCGGTAAGCGGAAAATTTACTGACAGGCAGAAGGATATTTACAAGGTAGTCCTGGAAGCCCAGGAAGTTGCTCTTGATGCCATGCATGTAGGGGCATCCGAAACGGATGTTAACGATGCCGTAAAGGCCTACTTTGCCAAAGAATTAAAAATGCTGAATATAATCAAGGACGATGCAGAGGTTGTAAATTATTATTATCACGGCATCGGTCACCCCTTGGGGCTGGATGTTCATGATTTGAGAAGAAGAGATAAAACCATCCAGGAAAACAATGTATATACCGTTGAGCCGGGACTCTACATAAAGGAAGAGGGCATAGGCATAAGAATTGAAGACGATGTATGGGTTACAAAAAACGGCATAATTAATCTGTCAAAGGATATCATAAAAACAGTCAATGATATTGAAAACTTTATGAATAGTTAAGTGCCATTGCAGTAAACAACCCGAAGGGTGTGGATCCTCCGTTTTTCTAATCAATTTTTAATTTTTCATTAATTGATTTTGAACTATTTACGTATATCATATAATTATAAAGCATGAGGATATAATAGCGAAAGGTTCGTATAATCGTATATAAGTCAATAACGGAGGTTAGATAATGGATATATTAATCGGTTTATTTATATTTATAGTGTTTATTATAGCAGCTTTAAAAGTCGGTGTTGTACTCCTGAAGGTGGTTTTTACCCTAATAGGGGCAATAATCGGTTTTGTTGTTATCATGGCATTGATCCCGCTCGGAATAGGGCTCTTGTTGATCCCTGCCATAATAATAGGAATAATCGTTGCTATAGTCAAATGTATTAAATTTATTTTTTAGTTGACAAAAATAAGTTATTTATGTATAGTTTAACATATGAATATGCATAATAACAAAAGCGATGAAAAGAAGAGTAGTTTTACGATCATGATATAGAGAACCGGAGCATGGTGGAAGCCGGGGATTGATTTTAAAACGAACATGGCCTTGGAGCTTCATACCTGAACATTAGTAGGGTGTGACGTAGGGTATACGTTATAATACAGGGTTTGATTGAACCTGATGAGGCACATGCTGTGAAGCATGTGCAAAAAAGAGTGGTAACGCGTTATTCGCCTCTTAGCTTATGCTGAGAGGCGTTTTTTATAGAATTCACGATTTTTGCGTGAATTCTCACTTGAGCACAATTGACATATTGATGAAGTTAAAAAAATGATAGGAGAGGATAGGATGAGTAAAGGCAAATATTATTTGACAACAGCAATTGCATATACGTCAGGCAAGCCTCATATAGGAAACACATATGAAATAGTCCTTGCAGACAGTATTGTGAGATTCAAGAAATTAAACGGATATGACGTGTATTTTCAAACGGGAACGGATGAGCACGGGCAGAAAATTCAGGAAAAAGCTGAGGAAGCAGGCAAAACTCCTCAAGAATTTGTCGATGAGGTAGCAGCCGAAATTAAAAGGATATGGGATTTGATGAACACCACCTATGATAAGTTCGTGAGGACCACAGACCCTGACCATGTAAAAATCGTTCAAAAAATATTCAAAAAGCTCTACGACCAGGGGGATATCTACAAGGGCTACTACGAAGGCTGGTATTGTACTCCCGATGAAGCCTTTTTTACGGACGGCCAATTGGTTGACGGCAAGTGTCCCGACTGCGGAAGAGAAGTTCATATGGCAAGAGAAGAGGCCTACTTCTTTAAAATGAGCAAGTATGCAGACAGGCTGATGAAGCACATTGAAGAAAATCCTAAATTCATCCAGCCGGAATCCAGGAAAAATGAAATGGTCAACAATTTTATCAAGCCGGGACTGCAGGATTTGTGCGTTTCAAGAACATCCTTCAACTGGGGCATTCCCGTTACCTTTGATGAAGGCCATGTGGTTTATGTTTGGATAGACGCACTGAGCAACTACATCACATTTTTGGGCTATGACCCTGACGGCAGCCACGGGGACCTTTTCAAGAAATACTGGCCGGCTGACGTACATTTGATAGGCAAGGATATTTTAAGATTCCACACCATTTATTGGCCCATACTTTTGATGGCTTTAGGGGTTGAACTTCCAAAGCAGGTTTTCGGTCATCCCTGGCTCTTGGTGGGCGAAGGAAAGATGAGCAAATCAAAGGGTAATGTAATTTATGCCGATGATTTGGTAGACTTGTTCGGAGTGGATGCCATCAGGTATTTTGTCCTTCATGAAATGCCTTTTGCCAGTGACGGAACCTTGACTTATGAATTGATAATAGAAAGAATCAATTCCGACTTGGCCAATATTTTAGGCAACTTGGTAAACAGGACAATAACGATGACCAATAAATACTTTGACGGAGTAATTCAAGCTCCCACGGCATCCGAGCCCATTGATGATGAGCTGATAAAGCTTGCCCTTGAGACCCCTATCAAGGTGGAAAAGAAAATGGATGAACTGAAGGTTTCGGATTCCATAGGCGAGATATTTACCCTGCTTAGAAGGAGCAACAAATATATCGATGAAACCCAGCCTTGGATTTTAGGCAAGGATGAAAGCAAAAAGGAGAGATTGGGAACAGTCCTGTACAATCTTTTGGAATCCATAAGAATTGCAGCAGTCCTTTTAGGCCCTTACCTGCCTGAAACATCTGAGAAAATATTAAAACAGCTCAACACGGGCAAAAGAGATTGGGACTCTATCCTTCAGTTTAAGGGCATGGTTCCGGGACAAAAGGTGGGAACACCTGAAATCTTGTTCGCCCGAATAGACCCCGTTAAGAAAATTGAAGAAATCAACAAATTTAATGAGACTAAGTATCCAAAGGAACCGGCAAAGCCGGAAGAAACAAAAGCTGAAAAAGCAAAAGGCGACGAAAAATATGCAACTATAGATGATTTTGAAAAATTAGATATGAGGGTTGCGGAAGTCCTAAAGGTTGAAAAACACCCCAATGCTGATAAACTCTTGGTATTTCAACTTAAAATAGGGGAAGAAATCCGCCAGGTGGTTTCCGGCATAGCAAAATGGTATAAGCCGGAAGACCTTGTGGGTAAAAAGGTTGTAATGGTTTATAATTTAGAGCCCGTAACCTTAAGAGGGGTTGAGTCCAACGGCATGATATTATCGGCTGAAAAGGGAAAGCAGCTTTCGGTGGTATCAACCTTGGAGGATATACCCAGCGGTGCAAAAATATCGTAGCAAATGATAAAGGATTTGAATCATCGATTCAAATCCTTTATAAATGAGGGGTATTACTTTTTACATTTCTTTTACCCAGAGGCCGTGGAGATTGCAGAATTCATAAGCTGCAACCACTTCGTCTCCGTCAATGAGTGCAAATTCAGCTACAGGTTTTTCTCCCGGTGCCAGGCATACTTTCTGAGCACCATTTTTGGTTACGAGGTAAATAAACTGGATGTAATGCTCTTCAATCATGGGGTGTTCAACGCTTCCGACTTTTACGGTCACCTTGTTGCCTTCAACTGTTACTTCCGGAATGTGTTTTTCATAAGCTGCTTCTTCTGTATTAGCAACAAGCTCTTTCATCGGTTTTCCGCAACATACCAATTCTCCTCCGCCTTCAAGCACCAATCCTACCAAGTTGCCGCATGTTTCACAAATAAAAAATCTTCCTTTGTTACACATAAAATACCTCCTAATTTATATATTCAATATAATTTATATACCCTTATTAAAGGAATTAAAACATATTAATTCATTTTTCCCGATTTCATTTTAATAGCCGCTGCACTTACCAATGCCATTGCTATTGCCATTGATACTATGTTAAATATAGTATCGGCTCCGATTTCAAGTGCTGAAAGAATATCGTTTTGGACGAAAGCCAACATTGTTTCATAGAGACCTAACCCCGGAACAATGGGAATTATTGCGGGAAAGATAAAAATTGTTGCAGGCATTTTGAATCTGCGGGCAAATATTTCACCCATCATGGCTACAAATGTGGTTCCTGCAAAAAATCCAAGGGTTGTATTTAATTGAGCAGAGCAGGAAAGATAGATAAGATAGCCAATTGACGCAACTATGGAGGTGTGCATCAAGGTATTTTTCGGAGTATTCATTATAAGTGCAAAAAATAAGGATGCTGCAAAACAATAAATTAAATCTAAGAGTATATCTGTCATTATTACCTCCTGCTAAAAAAGGCCCATGGTATATGCCATGTATATAGTCACACCGGTCCCTGCTGCCAAGGATGATGCCACCAGCAATGCTTCCGTTGCCCTTGCAATACCTGATATCAAATCTCCTCTTATTGTGTCTCGAATTGCATTGGTCATGGCAAGACCCGGCAAAAGAGGCATCATACATCCTACAATTATAGAATTATAGTTGACCATTTTCGAGAAAAAGGTTACGAAAACAGCTATGCATGCTATTATAAGTCCTGAAAAAATGCTTGAAAAGAATTGATAGGACTGAAGATTTTCAAAGCGTCTTGATACCATGGAAACTATGATTCCCGTAATTAAAGCCGTGAAAAATTCAAGTACATGTCCCCCAAACAAAAGAGCAAAAAAAGCTGAAGACAAGCCGGCATACAATACATTGTATCTAATGCCTGATTCTTTTCGCTCGTAGATTTCTTGCAGCTTCTCCAATGCTTCATCCAATGTTATTGAATGTTCGGAAAGCTGCCTGGAAACCTGATTTACGTCATTTATCTTATGTAAGTCGATTGTCCTTTTGCGAATTCTCTTAACTAATGTGTTATTCTCATTTCCATCAGAGGATACAGTAATGTAAAAACCCGTAGGAGTGGCAATAGATTCTATTTCCTTAATATTAAAGGCTCGGCCTATAAATTTAATTGTTTCTTCGGCCCGATATGTTTCTCCGCCGTTTTCAAGTATAATCTGAGCAGCCAATTTGATTACCTTCAAAAGATTGTTTGCGCTGACTTCCAAGGGTATCACCTCTTTTCTTCTAAATAGGATTATATCATTGAAACAGACGATATTCAATTATTTTGCACATGTAATAATATTTGTTTATAATTTTCAATAATTATGTTATAATTACCTAAATTCAAGGGAGGGCAGGATGAGAGAGAGGGAGATAAAGGTTTTAAATATTGACAAGGAAGAAATTGAAAAAAAACTTATTGACATAGGAGCCGTTCTTGTTAAGGATGAAGACCAGATAAACTACAGATTTGACACGGATGATTGTTATTTAAAAAATACCCACAAGGGTTATTTGAGGATAAGAATAGTTAAAAACAACCTTTCGGGAGAAACCAAAAGCATCATGACATTTAAAAGAAGCATAAAAAAAGACTCCTTAAGGGTCAATGAAGAAATTGATACGGAAGTCTCAGACTGGGAAAGTGCCGCTAAGATAATCGAATTATTGGGCTACAAAAGAAAAAGGCCGGGATACAAGCACCGCAGGTCTTACATGTATGACAACATGCTGTTTGAAATCGATACCTGGGATGAGGAAACCTACTCAAAACCATATCTTGAAATAGAAGTTGCTTCGGCTGAAGAATTAGAAAAAGCGATAACCATCTTAAACCTTGACAGAAGCCAAATCACAACCAAGGCCATCGATGAACTGAGAAAAGATTAAGAAAGGTGAAACAAAATTAAAATATAGGGGTGAAAGCATGATTTTAGCTGTTGATATCGGCAATACCAATATATTGATCGGTGTTTACGAGGGTGATGAGCTTGTGGGAAATTGGAAGATGATAACCAAAAATGAAAAAACCTCTGATGAATACGGCATTTCCATATTAAATTTACTGAGTTTCAGCAATATTGACCATAAAAAAATCAAAAGTGCAATAGTATCATCTGTCGTGCCCAATGTAATGCATTCATTTGAAAATACTTTGAAAAAGTACTTTAACATAGACCCTGTCGTTGTAGGCCCCGGAGTAAAAACAGGAATCACCATAATGACAGAGAACCCGAAAGAGGTGGGGGCTGACAGGATTGTGGGGCTTGTGGCTGCCCACGAACTATATTCAAAAGGCGGTGCCGTCATAGTCATAGGCTTCGGAACGGCGACAACCTTCGATGTCATAAATGAAAGGGGAGAATACAGGTACGGCATAACATCACCGGGAATCCAGATTTCAGCAGAGGCTTTATGGCAGAGAACCGCCCAGCTGCCTAAAATTGAAATTAAAAAACCTGATTCGATTCTTGCAAAAAACACTGTTACAAGCATGCAGGCAGGGTTGATTTACGGATATATAGGACAGGTAGAATATATTATTAAAAAAATAAAAGAAGAAATGAACAATGAAAAAATAAGGGTTGTGGCAACGGGAGGATTCGGCAGGCTCATATCCGATGAAACCTCAGAAATTGACATATTTGATTCCCTGCTCATATTCAAAGGATTAAAAATAATCCACGACAAAAACAAAAGATGACAAGGGGACGGGGGTATTGTCATCAATCTTTAG
>JAAYOE010000057.1 GCA_012520455.1 Tissierellia bacterium | reverse complement strand
GTTTTCAAGGGATACGGAGATTTCACTTTCAGACCGGAAAATAACATCACAAGGGCAGAATTCATAACCATATTGGCAAGAACCGCATACAGGCTGAATCAAATGACGGAGGTCTATACCGGCGATTTGGCATACAATGATATGTCGAATAAACATTGGTCTTATACTTTTATTATTTCCATGAATGAATATTTAAAAACAAACAAATTTACCCTGAAGGACATCTTTCCGGGAAGCAATTTTTATCCTGACAGGGCAATAACCAGGGAAGAATCTGCTGCATTGATTGCTGCCTTCTGCAAGGATGCAATTTTTGACACCCCCCTTAAATTCACCGATATATCCACAAGCAACAAGTATTATACCGAAATCCAAAGGCTTGTGAATGCAGGAATCATAATAGGTTATGAAAACAATACCTTCCGGGGCAGCAACAACATAACCAGGGCAGAGTCGGCCTCCATGATAAAGAGAGTCTATACGGATATTAAAACAAGCATTAACAATGATTATCTTACCAAGCTTGAATTTATGCCCGTCAAGGGAGATGAGATGTATTCTTATTTCGGCGAGTATAATTTAAACACTACAAATGCAGATGACAAAAAGTTTATTAAAGCCAAAGACACTTTGGAATATGTGGCATTCGGCGGTTATATCTTCCCCGAGGATTCCCACCTTTACGACCTGAATGCGGTCAAAACAATGGAATCATTGCGTTCAAGCGGTTACTTCAATGTAGCAGGCACCAATTATTACATGATTACCTTCGGAACCTATTCCAATGAAGATAAGACAAAGTTTGCCAATGAGATTTTAACAAATATAATCGCAAGAAATGATTTGAATGATGCCGAGCTGATGCAGATTTTTACCTTGGTGAGCAAATATGACGTAAATGAAACCTTGTACATGGGAGCCCTTGAAAAGTGGTACAATTTAACGAATAATGACAATTCAAAGGCTAATATTATATTTTTCAGGTATGCCTACTATATTAAAAATGACAACAAGGATAAGCTGAGGGTTTTAATTTATGAAGATTTGAAGAAGGCCAACAACATTCCTTCAATTTTAAACATAAGCTTTAACTCTGACAATGCATCCCAGGTTGACTTCAGGAATTATTCTTTTGGAAACTACAGTTATTTCTTGTTTAAGGATATCAACCTGCAAAGCTACCTGAGAAATGCAGCCTTAAATAACAGCTCAAAGGCGGTTGAACTGGCCAATTTGCTGATGATTGAAAAAACAACCAAACCTAAAGTAGATATGGCAGAATATGAGAATCTCTTCTCCAAGTATTCGATAAATAAACTGTATGTCCTGAATTTTTTAGGTGAAAAGGAAAGGGCCTTTGTCGAAGGGATGAATGATTACGATATAATCAAAACATTTGAACTTTATAATAAAAACTCTACGGGATTCGATGACACCTACATTGGGATCCTGAAAAAAGTAAAAGAGTGATAGACCAAAGGCCGGCAGAAATGCCGGCCTTCATGACCAGCGGGGACGGTTTTTTCCGGACAAATTGCCCGGAAAGAACCGTCCCCGATGGGCTTG
>JAAYOE010000056.1 GCA_012520455.1 Tissierellia bacterium | reverse complement strand
TGAAGGATTATGCCAAGGAACAGATGAAGAATACCATAGCTGCCCTGGTTTTGACAGCCGCTAAGGTTATTCAGGACCCCAAATTATATGAAGAAATCAAATATGAATTTGACCATACCACAAAATAAAAGGTAAATACCTTTATGTTATCCTGAGCGTAAGCGAAGGAACTTTGCATGTCATCCTGAGCGTAAGCGAAGGATCTCATTAGATCATTCGGGCTAAAGCCCTCAGGATGACACTATTGGGTATTCATACCAATTACACTGACTGACTAAGGAATTTAAAAGGGACCATGAAGGTCCCTTTTGCTGTTGAGCTTAAGTTTATATTAATAGGGTCCGTAATTGATGATTACGGCAATTATCATGAATACGCATCCCATCAGGGTCCATAATACCATCAAGGGTGCAACGAATTTAAACCATTCTTCGTATTTTATCTTGGCTATTGACAGGTTAGCCATCAAAACGCCCGATGTTGGTATAATCGAGTTGGTTATACCGTCACCAAACTGATATGCAAGTACCGCCGTCTGTCTTGTAAGATTTATAACGTCAGCCAGAGGCGACATGATGGGCATGGTCGTTGCTGCAAGACCGGAACCTGAAGGAATGATAAAGTTAAGGAAAGTCTGTACCAAGAGCATTCCTATAGCGGAGATGGTTCTTGGCAAACCGGAAATAGCGGCAGCTAATCCATGTACTATGGTATCCACTATTACGGCACCTTCCATGATTACCAGAAGTCCTCTTGCCAAACCTACAACCAG
The DNA here is from genome assembly GCA_012520455.1 of Tissierellia bacterium. Classification (GTDB taxonomy): domain Bacteria; phylum Bacillota; class Clostridia; order Tissierellales; family Sedimentibacteraceae; genus Sedimentibacter. The sequence goes on along the minus strand of JAAYOE010000056.1, from coordinate 2,121 downwards.
GGCTCCTGTGGTCATGTCCTTGGCTCCGTTAATGAAATGCTTGGCTATGTCATCCAATTTCATGCCTGAAGCCAGTCCTGAGAAAATACCTATTGCCAGGAAGATTGCGGCAATTTCCGTAATGTACCACCCGAACTTGAATACTCCGAACACCAAAATACCCATGCCTACAGCAAATATCAACAATACCAAAGTGTCTCTTGTGGTCATTTGTTTAATATTGCTCAAATCAATGGCCATATCTTTTTCTTCCATTTCAAGTTCATATACATAGGAATTTTTCTTGTCGGCTTTTACTTTCTTGGCATACCAGTAAATGTAACCGGAAACTAAAACCAAGGTGCAAACCCAAATAATCAGCCTCAGACCCATACCGGAAAACATGGGCTCTATTCCGGCTATACCTTGAGCTACACCAACGGTAAATGGATTCATGAATCCGGAAGTAAAGCCTGCTGCAGCTCCCAAGGCAACTATTGCCATTCCCGTAATCGCATCATATCCCAAGGCTCTTGCCAGGGCAATTCCTATGGGAACGAAAACAATTGCTTCCTCAGCCATTCCGATGGTGCCGCCGCCGAGAGAGAAGACAAATACTATGATTGGTATCATCCAGGTTTCTTTTCCCTTCAAGCTGAGAGCAACCTTGCTTATTCCTGCTTCAATGGCTCCCGTCTGGTTTACGATGTTAAAGGAACCGCCAACTATGAATATGAAGAATACAATGCTTTGTGCAGCCGCCAAGCCCTTGGGGAAGGCTTTCAACACATCAAAAGGTTTGGCCGGGTTAGATTCTATGGTTGCAAACGAATTGGGGTCAACAACCATCCTTCCGCCGGGGCCCTCAACCTTTTGGTACTGGCCTGCAGGAATTACGTAAGTTAATAGTGCCATAATGATAATTAAAACAAATAATAATACATAGGTGTGGGGCACTTTAAATTTTTTCTTTTTTTCTTCCATAAACCCTCCATTTTTATAAATATTTAATATATAAAAACTGCCCTGATCCTTGTTTAAACCTTAAGCTTCTCCCCTCTTATAAAATTTGCCTAAGGTATTGTTTACGGTTTTTCCCTTTTCAATTGCAAGCTTGCCCCCCAGAATCACATAGTCGATTCCCTCGGGCCTTAATTGAGGCTCCTGGAATGTAGCCTTGTCGATTATGGTATTATAATCGAATATGGTTATATCCGCATCATAACCTTCTTTCAAAAGACCTTTCCTGTTAAGTTTCAGCCTCTGTGCGGGCATATAGGTCATTTTACTGATGGCATCAAAGAATTCCATCACCTTCATGTCTCTGACAAAACGGCCTATAACCCTGGGGAAGGTTCCTGCTCCTCTGGGGTGACCGGAATGATTCCTGTAAATACCGTCGCTGGCCACCATCACCAGGGGATGATTTAAGGCTTCGATAATTTCCTCTTCATTCATTACATATGCAACAACCAGCATTTTTGGATATTCCTTGCGAACCTTTTCAAAAAGCTCCTTGTCGCAATATACCCCTTTGTAAGGATCTTCCGTCAGCATGATTGCATCATAGCTTTTACCCCAGGTTTCAAAACATCCTTCATCAAACACGGCAGATCCGATGTAGGTGCTGAAGGCATCATAAGGATAGGCATCGACCATAATGTCGGTACCCTTGTCGCGGATATCCTGAATAAGGTCCAAGGCCTCCTTCATGTTCCCAAAGGCGGAGCAGCTTGATAAGTGGGAAATCTGGAAGGGGATCTTTGCCTCCCTTCCTATATATGCCATTTCATTTATGGAATCAAGGGCATGTATGGCATCCTTTCTGTAGTGGGCTGCAAGAAGCAGGTCATCCCTGCCCTGAATCTCTTTTGTAATAGCAACGGCTTCTTCGGTATCGATTCCCGGGCAGTATTCAAGCCCGTAGGAAACACCGATGGCGCCGAAATCAACTGCTTCCTTAACCCATCTCTGCATTTTTTCAATTTGTTCCTTTGATGAACGCTTGTATATGTCAGTGTTTCCGGCTTCAACCCTCAAAAAATTATGACCGATATATGTAAGGTAATTTACAGGATTGCCTTTTTCATTTACAAAATCATAAAGCTCAAGTATGCTCTGCCTGTTGTTGCCGCAGTTACC
>JAAYOE010000055.1 GCA_012520455.1 Tissierellia bacterium | reverse complement strand
TAGTATTTCAGTTATTGACAAATTAAAAACAATATTGTATAATACTAATAAAGATAAAAAGGGTGCATAAATACATAAATGCATACAAGATAAATTGTTAAAAATATCATAATTTATCTTTACCAATAATTAAAAAGAATCACCTGTTGTACAAATTACTCTGATTTTTAGTTCTGCATATCTTGCAGACTATTAAATAATAAAAATCTCAGGAGGATAAGATGAAAGTAGTAAATTCATGGAATGATTTTGATCCTTTGAAGCACTGTATTGTCGGAAGAGCCGACAATTGCTGTATTGCACCATCAGAACCCGCTTCTAAAGTAAAGGTACCTTTAGACAGCCCGATGAGAGGCATGACCGGTCCTCGTCCATTGGATACGGTTGAAAAAGCTAACGCACAGTTAGACAATTTGGTAAAAGTGTTAGAAGGACGCGGAGTTAAGGTTGACAGACCTGATGCTTTGCAATGGAACCAAGCCGTAGTTACACCGCATTTTATGACAGGAAGCATGTTTGGATGCATGCCGCCAAGAGATGTTTTATTAACTATAGGCAGGGACATTATCTGTACTTCAATGTCATTTAGGTCAAGATTTTTTGAGCACTATGCTTATTCAAGAGTACTGCGCAAATATTTTGAGCAGGACCCTGAATTCAGATGGATTTATTCACCTCGTCCGGAATTAGGAGATGCCAGCTTTGACCTTCATTACTTTGACGGAGACGTTACAGAAGAAACGTTGTTAGAGCGCACTGCGAAAAAGTATTTCGTAAGTACTGAACATGAAATTTTATTTGACGCTGCAGACGTACTCAGATTAGGCAAAGACTTGTTTGTTCAGCATGGTTCGACAACTAACTTAAAAGCTATGGAATGGTTAAGACGTATGTATCCGGATATGCGCGTTCACGCGGTTAATTTCCCCGGCGACCCCTATCCGATACACATAGACGCAACTTTTGTTCCCCTAAGACCGGGACTAATCATAAACAATCCGGAAAGACCATTGCCGAAAGAGCAAAGAAAGATATTTGAAGCAAATGATTGGGAAATTGTTGAAGCTGCAAAATCAGCACACACAGAGCCACCCCCGTTATGCTATTCAAGCGTATGGTTGTCAATGAATCTGTTAGTGTTAGATCATAAGACTGTAATAGTGGAAGAAAGCGAAGTATATCAACAAGAACAATTAGACAAGCTTGGATTCGAAGTTATTCCCGTTCCGTTCAGAGACGCGTATCCATTTGGCGGTGGTTTGCATTGTGCAACTGCTGACGTTTACCGTGAAGGCACCTGCCAAGACTATTTTCCAAATCAAGTTGATGACCCGACATTGATTACATATGAAAATAGGGCATGGTAATAAAGGAATATAGCAATTTAATCAGAAGAACTAGAATAATCTAGTTCTTCTGGTCCATTAGGCTTGAATAATATGACAGTTGCGCTTATAAGTTGTAACTGCAATTTACAGGAGGAATTATAATGACAGGTTCTTGGACTTTAGATGCTTTTATCATTGGGAGCATTATTTTGCTGATAGTCCCTCTGGCATCAACTATATATGAAGACGTTATTAAAGTGAGAAGGGGTGAAAAGCAATGACTTGGAATTGGTTAGCATTCATTTTGTCATCGATTGGTTTAATTGCAGTTGGTGCAATATCGGGGAAAAAAGCAAAAAAAGCCGCATCAGACAGTGAAGAAGGTTTTTTGTTAGGAGCAAAGCAGGTAGGTGCTGTTGTAGGAGCAGGTACATTAATGGCTACAGGTTACAGCGGCTGGGGCTTTATCGGGTCTCCCGGAACAGCATATGCTTACGGTACAATTGAAATACTGGCAAACTTTTTCTTTGCCCCGGGTATTGTTTTTGGAACTTTATTTTTTGCAAATTTCATGCGTAAACAATCAGAAAAATTTGGCGGGATGACCGTACCGGAATATTTGGCAGTAACCCATAGAGGAAGCCATAATCTGAAAAGGGCCGTCCATTTTGCAGCTGGTTTAGCTACCTTTGTATTTCTTTCAGTATATATAATCGGCCAAATAAGAGCGGTTGGCCTTGTAGCAGCTGAATGGCTTGGCATTAGCGAAACGTTGGCATCTACATTGTTAATGCTTGTTATAGTAATTTTTACGGTGCAAGGGGGACTCTTGGCCGTAGCAGTTACGGATGCAATCATGTGCCTTGGAATGGTAATAGGAGCTATTTATGTAACTTTTGTGATGGCTCAAAACATTTCTTTTGCTGATTTATTTGTAGCAGTTGGAAAGGCAGCTCCCGAATTTTTGAATCCAACTACATCCATTCCTTATGGTAACGGGAGATACAGTGTATATTTGGTATTTGTATATGCTCTATTATTTACTACTACATTACCTTATATGTCAGTGCGTTTTCTGTCATTAACGGAAGATATTAAGGTTCACAGAATGGCTTTAATAATGGCACCCGTAGGTATTATCTTGAGCTTGATACCACTTGTAGGTATTTTTATGTATTATCAAGACCCGACCTTGGCTGTTGCCGATAGTGCAATGCCGGTATTCTTAAACAGTTATTTACCGCCGCTTGCAACTGCCCTTATAACATTGTTTATATTATTTGCAATGATGTCTACCATCAGTTCGGTGTTGCAATCATTAGCCGCGGCATTGTCATATGATTTGTTTGTATCTATTGCTGATAAAAATTCTAAATACGGAGATTTACTTAACCGTTTAGGAGTTATAGTAATTGCAGCTTTAGGAATGTTTTTAACATATGTGGCTCCTCAAGGGATGCTTAATCAAATAGCTTATATTGGTACAGGGGGCTTGATAGCTTCATTCGCAGGTCCGACAATAATGCGTGTGTTTGTTGAAGCTGATTTAAAAGCATGTCTTGCATCAATGCTTGTAGGATTTGCATCAAATATTATTATAGTGTTTGTCGTAGGTGCCGGCTGGGTAGAAGCACCGATTATTTCAGCAGTATTTGGCTCAATTGTATACCTTGTTATGGGCTATATCAATAACGGAATGAGCAGATTTCCTAAAAATGAAAAAAGTGCAGAAGCAGTATAGTTAACCGGGCGCATAGTCGGGAATACATGATTTAAAGAGGTGGAACAATGAACTATAGAATAGTAACCAATAATCCAAGTGTAAAGGAAGTATATAAAGACATAATATTTGTAAATGGTACATTTCTTGATGTTCTCATCAATGTAAGAGATTTAGTCCATAAAGGGCATGAACTTATCAGCCATCCTCTCGGTTCCAGCATTAGGACAATGTATTCTCCATATCGTTCGATTATCGTCAGAAACAAAACGAATGAAATAAACAAGGACCATATTGAAGTGATAGAAAACAGTATATATAGTTATAAAAACACCATGCAAAGAAGAAAACCGGATGCAGTAAACAGTAAAGATTATGCAATGTTAGATTTGAATCTTCTTAAATCGGCATTAGATGAATTTAAAAGCATTTATGATTATTAAATGTTAAGTGGAGGTGACCTGTATTGAAACTTGAATTAGGAAGAATTTATATTAAGGACATACAGTTTGGAAATAAGACACATGTAAATAATGGGACCTTAATAGTAAATTCCCAAGAATTGATTGACAAGCTTAAGGAAGATGAGAGAGTTAAAGATGTAAAGGTTGACATTGCCAGACCGGGAGAAAAGGTAAGAATTATTCCGGTTAAAGATGTGATAGAGCCGAGAGTAAAAATTGAAGGAAAAGGACATGGCTTTGCCGGAGTAACATCTAAAACCGAGCAATTAGGGGAAGGAAAGGTGAATGTACTATATGGAGCAGCTGTGGTAACTGTTGGAGATATAGTAGGATTCCAGGAAGGCGTAATTGACATGTGGGGAGAAGGTGCAAAATGGACGCCCTTTTCAAAAACATGCAATTTAGTTGTTGATATTACACCTATAGAAGGGTTGCAGCCACATAACCATGAAGCTGCGGTTAGAATAGCCGGACTTAAGGCAGCAGAATATTTAGGAGAAGCCGGAAGAAATGTAGAGCCGGAGGAAGTTCTTACATATGAAATAGGAACTCATACCGAGGAAGAAGCCAAGTATCCGGATCTGCCGAAAGTGGCCTATGTAGAAATGTTAATTTCACAGGGATTGCTTCATGACGGTTATATTTACGGAGTGAACAGTCAAAATATACTTCCTACCCTCTTACACCCTAATGAAGAATTGGATAATGCGGTAATAAGCGGAAACTGTGTTGCAGCATGCGATAAAATCACAACTTATCAACACCAGAACAATTCTGTAATATTGGATTTGTATGCTCAGCATGGAAAAACAATAAACTTCATGGGAGTAATATTAACACCTGAGCTGACTACCTTAGAAGGTAAATTCAGGACATGCGACTATACGGTAAAACTGTGTAAGATGCTTGGAGTAGACGGAGTTATTATTTCGGAAGAAGGTTATGGTAATCCTGATTCAGATTTACTGATGATATGCAAAAGATTAGAAAAAGAAAACATCAAAACTGTACTCATTACTGATGAATGTTCCGGATGGGACGGAATGAGCCAACCCTTGGCAGATACGGCTAAAGAAGCGGTTGCGGTTGTATCAACCGGGAATGTGAGCCATGTTGTTACATTGCCCCCTGCAGATAAGGTGGTTGGCAATGCTGCAGCAATTGCTACCTTGGCAGGCGGCTGGGAAGGCAGTCTGGAAGCGGACGGAACAATCAAATGTGAGTTAAATGCAGTAATTGGTGCTACATCAGAAATTGGTTATCACAACTGTACGGTTAATTTATATTAATCAAATTGGAAAGGGTGAGAAACATGAAGTTTAATATTTTGTACTATGTAAACCAATTTTTTGGTCAGATAGGCGGAGAAGAACAAGCCGGAACAGCGCCAATTTTTAAGGAAGAAGTTATAGGACCTGCAGTGGGATTTAACGGATTGCTTGAAAATAAAGGCGAAGTTATAGGCACGATTATTTGCGGAGATAATTATTTCAACGAAAATAAAGAAGATGCCCTAAAAACAATAATGAAAATTATTAAGGAAAAAAATCCGGATATGCTAGTTGCAGGACCTGCCTTTAACGCCGGAAGGTATGGTATGGCTTGTGCCGAGCTGGCTAATGCCGTTGTTGATGAGCTGAACATTCCTGTGATTACAGGTATGTATGAAGAAAATCCAGGAGTTGATGCGTGCAGAGCCAAGGCGATAGTTGTTAAAACCGGAAATTCGGCTACCCATATGAGAAAAGCATTACCGGTGATGGCTGATATCGCAAAAAAACTAATCAAGGGCGAAGAACTGGGACTCCCGGAAGAAGAAGGATACATAGCTCAAGGAAAAAGGCTGACAGTGTTTTCGGATAAAAGAGGGTCACAAAGAGCTGTTGATATGTTGTTAGCCCGCTTTAACAATGAAGAATTCAAGACTGAGCTTCCAATGCCGGAGTTTGACAGGGTGGAAGTAGCTCCTGCAATAAAAGATTTACAAAGAGCAACAATTGCCTTGGTAAATTCCGGAGGAATAGTTCCTAAAGGGAATCCGGATAGAATTCAGTCAGCCAGTGCCCAAAAATGGGGCAAGTATGACATAAGCGACAAAGAAGCATTAGCCGGAGAATATATTACAATTCATGGCGGCTATGACCCGGTATATGCCAATGAGGTTCCTGATAGAGTAGTACCTTTGGATATATTAAGGGAATTTGAAAAAGAAGGAAAAATAGGAAAGGTTTATAAATATTTCTATACTACTACCGGAACGGGTACATCTGTAGCTAATGCTATAAAGTTTGGCACCGAAATCGGGAAGGAATTAAAAGAAGCAGGAGTAGACGGTGTTATCCTGACGTCGACGTGAGGCACCTGTACACGTTGCGGTGCAACGATGGTTAAAGAAATTGAACGATATGGTATACCCATAGTTCATATGGCTACAATAACAACAATCTCCGAATCCGTAGGAGCCAACAGAATAGTTCCGACGGTTGCAATTCCTTATCCGATAGGGAATCCGAGTCTTTCAAAAGATGAAGAACACACATTGAGGAAGAAATTAGTAGAGAGAGCTTTAACAGGATTATCAACCGATATTGATGATACAACCCAGTTTTAATAAACAATTCTGTTAAGTCAAGTGTTAGAAAGCTATTAGAATAACTAACTCCTTTTGTTGTCGGCATAACCTAAATCAGCGGAAGGAGTTGTTATTCTACAATAAATACAGGTGGTGATAATATGACCGATATGCCAATAAACGTATTTTCAGAAATAGGGAAGTTAAAAAAAGT
>JAAYOE010000054.1 GCA_012520455.1 Tissierellia bacterium | reverse complement strand
TTTTTAAGTAATGGCATTATTAAAAAGCTCAATGATATAGCATTATCAAATCCATATCACAATAATACACTTATTACGAGAAAATCCGAAATAGCGAAATTAAAACCTTCATCGGTTACAAATTTTGAAACTTATGTCATGAAGGATATTATTGTTGATGGGGAAGAAGCCTTAAGCGAAGGAGAGCAGGAAGAAGATTTATTAAAGCAAAAGCAGGATATTCATGCTAAGCTGTATTTGAAAACAAAATATTCAAACAGCGAGCTCTTTATCGGCTCCTTGAATGCGTCCAATAATGCTTGTTACGGAAATGTTGAATTTTTGTTTAAATTATATGGGAAAAGGAGATACCTGAATGTTGATTTGCTAAGGAAGGATTTATTCGGCGACAGCGATAAGGACAATCCGTTTGAAAAAGCAGAAATAAGAGATGATGAAGAACCGGAGCTTACTGCTGCAGATAATTTGGAAAAAATAATTAAAAAGATCTGCAGGCTGAAGTCTCATGCTTGTATAAGCGGGGGAGGAGATGTTTATTCTATTGATATTCAATTTGAAGGACCGATAGAAAATGACAATGTATTTATTAAGCCCTTACTCTCAAACCAAGAAAAAGCTTTATCAAACCATCTTGTCTTTGAAAATTTAAAGATGCTCCAACTTTCCGAGTTTTATATTATTAAAGCTATAAGTGGTGAAGAAAGTGTTTATAGGCTTATAAAAATAAAAACAGAAAACATGCCCGAAAACAGAGAGAGTTCCATAGTTAACGATATTATTAAAGATAAGAACGGATTTATTCAATATATTTCTTTTGTTTTAGGTGATGATTATTTATTATCTCTTTTGGAAAACAAAAACAATATGAAATATGGTTTCTTATTTGGCAACGGAGAGATTATCCCGGCCTTGTACGAGAAAATGCTTAGGGCGGCAGCCCGCTCACCTCAAAAGTTTAGCGATATTAAAAAAATATTGGACCTCATAACAGAAGATAATATAATTCCGGATGGATTTAAGGAATTATACCAAGCCTTTGAAAGGGTGGTGGCAAAAAAATGAAAATTGATTTAGCAAAAGCCGAAGAAAGAATAATGGAAGGGTTGAAGGACTTTCAAAGAGCAACGGTTGACAGAGTAATAGAACTATACAAGGGCGGTCAAAACAGGGTGCTGGTGGCAGATGAAGTAGGTCTTGGGAAAACCTTGGTTGCAAAAGGAATAATTGCAAAAACCGCAAGACTTAACCACCAAGGCGGCGATGACTTGTTTAAGGTGGTGTACATTTGCTCAAACCTTAGCATTGCCAATCAAAATATAAACAAATTAAAGATTAGCGAAGACATAACTGTAGATGGGGTTTCAGACACCCGTTTATCAATGCAGCATTTAAAAATATTCGAGCAGGAATGCGATGATGAGATAAAGGCAAGATATGTACAGATTATACCTCTTACTCCCATTACTTCATTTGCAATGACCGGAGGCACCGGCAGTATGGAAGAGCGGGCATTAATTTTTGCTGTCTTAAGACGAATTGATATATTCAGGAAGTATTTAAATGAGCTTGAAGTTATCTTGATTGACAGTGCTTTTGTTGGTTGGAAATGGGCAAAACCTGTATATGAAAACAGAGTTGCCTTATGCTGCGAAAAAACATCAGGAACTTATATAAGGGAAGTAACTGAATTAGTTGAATCATACATTAAAGATAAAGATATTTTTGATGAAATGGTGACATTATGCAATAGGGTCAGAAAAAATGGGGGAAACAAGATAACAGGCACCCGTAACTTCATATATAAGTTAAGAATGATGTTTGCACAAATCAGTGTTGAGTTTTTAAATCCTGATTTGGTTATTATGGATGAGTTTCAGCGTTTTAAGTTTTTAATATCTGCAGATGATTTAAGTGAAACAGGCATATTAGTCAAGAAATTCTTAAAAGGAAACGGTACAAGGGTTTTGCTTTTATCTGCAACCCCTTATAAATTATATTCAACTTTGGAAGAAATAAATGAAAACCAAATTGATGAGCATTATTCAGAATTCATGCAGGTAATGAACTTTTTAATAGATGACGAAAAAGGCCAAAAAGAATTTAAGGAAATATGGAGCAACTTATCTGTCCAATTAAGGGAAATTGACCTTGACTATATTTCTGTAATTGAGGCGAAGAAAAAAGCTGAAAATGCCATGTACAACGGGGTCTGCAGGACTGAAAGGATTGCTGCCATAGATAAGGGCGACTTTATAAACGATGAAAGCGCAAGGCTGCCTATTTCGGTTACCGAAAAAGATATTATATCATATGTGGAAGCGGACAAGCTTCTTAATAATATCGGAGTAAATAACTATGTACCGGTAGATTATGTAAAATCATCGCCATATATATTGTCCTTTATGAGGGATTACAAAATGAAGAGACAAATAGAGAGGTACTTTAAAAATAAGCGTGATAAAATGAAAATTGCTCGAAGTAATAATTTATGGATTAATGAAGGAGCAATCAGGAATTATAGAGAAATTAGTTCCGCAAACGGCCGTCTTGAAAGGCTTAAAGAGGCTGCTTTTGAAAATAAAGCCGAGATGCTTCTTTGGATACCCCCTTCGCTTCCCTATTATGAACCCCTCGGTCCCTTTAAAAATGCCGAAAACTTTTCAA
>JAAYOE010000053.1 GCA_012520455.1 Tissierellia bacterium | reverse complement strand
TAGATCCTAAGTCTAGTGCGTCTGCCAATTCCGCCACATCCGCATGATGCTGTCAGACAGCAAGGATGATTATACTACTGACCGAGGGCTTTTGTCAAGGATATTTTTATGAAAACATTTCATAATCGTTATTTGCCCACATATATTTTAATAGTGTAAACGTGAGAAATCGGGACATTCACACCAGGGCAAGGACAAAGCGAAGAATAGCAGAGAGGTGAATTTATGTATAGAAGTAATCGAAACATTCCCTATTTAGCCCGGAATAAAATAAAAAAAGCCCGGGCAGATGATGAATTTCCACTATTAAACGAATCCCGCCTGCTCGAAAACAATTCTGATATACAAACAGGTTATGTAAATGTATCCGTAAACACGGCCTTAGGTGCTCTTCCCGTAGCAGATGCGGTTGTTACCTTGTATATAACGGATCTGGAGGGAAATGAAGAAGCTTTATACCACTTAGTGACGGATATCAGCGGAAAGGCTCCTAAAATGGCTGTCCCGGTTGTATATGACCCCCTAAATCCCATAGAAAGCCGTGAGTATTTCTTCACTACCTATAATTTAAGAATTCAGGCAATAGGATATTATACCCAAAACATTATTGACGTCAGGGTTTTCCCCGACACAACGACTAATTTCAATATAAACCTGATACCGGTAAGACAGGGGGGTGATGAGGATGAGGGACAAAGAACCCTGATAATACCCCATAGCCCTATTGATGAATCCAATGTGTGAGGTGTTTATATGAATATAACTGCAATCCAACAGACCTATCCCCCGTCACCCCTTAAGTTAGGTGATGACAACCATTACGTATTTCTTGCAAAAACAGCCTTAAACGTAATATCGGCAAATTATCACGCCATACCTGTATTATCGCCGGTTGACAACCTCTATGACGAAAATATGGAGCTTGCGGTAAAAGCATTTCAAAGAATATTTGATCTGCCCGAGACCGGTATCATCGACAAGGCTACCTGGTTTAAAATGGGCGAAATACATGCGTCAGTAGTCAGGCTTGCGGAATTGTCGGCACGGGGTGTTTTGGTCGGTGACGTAGTTGAAGATATCACGGAAGTGGAAGAAGGTGTCCAGGTCCTTCCCAGGGTTCAGATGGTCCAGTTTTTTTTGAATGTTTTATCAGCTTATTATGACTCTGTTCCTGCAGTTGATATTGACGGAATTTTTGGTCCCCAAACAAAAAGCGGGATAATTGCATTTCAAAAGACCATGAATCTTCCTGCAACAGGTTTAATTGACGAACAAACATGGACAGCAATGTACAGGAGCGTTTTAGGAATACTGAGAGAGCTTCCGCCTGCAGCTGTGGAGCTTCCATCCTTCCTTTATCCCGATGTCTTGTACGCTGAAGGGTCGGAAAAAGCCGGAGTGTTTATTATCCAAGAGATATTGGCTTATCTTTCAACCATGATTCCTGAAATTCCCTTTGTCCGGCCGGACGGTATATTTGGTCCCGAAACCACTGCTTCAGTAAAAGCTTTTCAAAAATATACAGGTCTTGAGCCTGACGGAATCGTCGATGAAGAAACCTGGAACAGGTTAATCGAAATGTACAGGCAATTCAGATTCGGTGACTACCCTCTGCCCGAGACGGGTTTTAATTCAATGCAATAATGAAAGTCAGGTGATTTCATGAGTATATCTGATGTTAATGTTGTTATTCCGGATGACGGACTCCCCCATGTTATTGTTCCCTTTCCCCTGTATATAACCGTACATTTGGGAGCCCCGGATGAGGATGCCCTGAATGTAACCGTACCTTATTTGGACTATATAAAAAATGTTGCTTCCAGTGAATTGTATCCCACCTGGCCGGAAGAAGCCTTAAAGGCCAATATTCACGCAATAACTTCCATAGCCATGAACAGGATCTTTACCGAATGGTACAGGTCAAGGGGCTATGATTTTGATATTACCAATACCACCCAATACGACCAGGCTTATGTCCACGAGAGAGGTATTTTTGATAGAATCTCCAATATTGCAAATGAAATCTTCAATCAATATATTACCAGGACAGGTCACATAGAGCCCATGTTTGCCGCCTTCTGCGACGGGAGAATCACCCAGTGCAGCGGTATGTTCCAATGGGGAAGCGTTGATTTAGCCAATCAGGGATATACGGCAGAAGAAATCCTCAAGTATTATTACGGTGATGACATAGCCATAATTGAAAGCACCACCCCGGAATTAATCACTGAAACTTATCCCGGCCGCCCTCTTTCCTTAGGGGATTCGGGAATAGATGTTTTCAGGATGCAGCATTCCTTAAACGTAATAAGCAACGAATTCCCCCTGATACCTAAAATTGCCATAACCGGATACTTCGGTGAAGAAACGGAAAATGCCGTAAGAATATTTCAAGAGGTGTTTAACCTGCCCGTGACGGGAATTGTGGACAGCGAAACCTGGTACAGGATACGTTTTATTTATATAGCCGTAGCCAATTTAGCCGAGTTAATATCCGGAGGACTTACCTATGAAGAACTCCAGGAGCTTTATTCCGGCATTGTCCTCCAGGGAGCAAGCCTGCCTATAGTGGCCTATATAGAATTCTTTATAGATCTCATATCTCAAAGATATGATGAAATAGAGCCTGTCGTAATTGATACCTTCTACGGTCCCGATACAGCGGAAGCAATCAGAAATTTTCAATTAATTATGGGGGTGACACCGACAGGCATCGTAAACCAGGAAACCTTGAATCTACTGTACAGGGAAGCATATATAATACTCATGTCCACTCCTTTGGAAGAAATCAAACTGCCCCCCCTTCCCTTCATGGGAATGGAGGTATCCGAAAACATGGGGATTGAATACCCAAAAATCCTTATACTTGAAATAATGCTCAATACCTTATCCCGCCTCCATCCGGAAATAATACCCGTAGAAGTCGACGGTATATTCAATCCGGATACAAGTGCTGCAGTGATTGCCTTCCAGAGCCTGTACGGCCTGCCGGTAACCGGCAGTGTTGATGCGGAAACATGGAATAAATTAAACGAGGTTTATCAAGTGTTTATCAGCAAAAATGAAAGTACATAAAGGAGTTGTTATGATTTCAGAAATCCAGCAATATCTAATAAATATCAGAAACCTGTATCCCCACCTGCCTAAGGTAGAACTAACGGGTGTTTATGACGAGGCAACCGAAAGTGCCGTACGGGCATTTCAGATTATGAAGGGACTTCCCGCAACCGGTTCTCTTGACCTAGTTACCTTGGATGAATTAGCCCGTGAAAACAACGAGTATATAATGAGATATCAATCGCCGGGCAGTGTTCCCGTCAGCTCGCCGGATTTTGAAGAGATTAAATTAGGTGACAGGAGGGATATAGTCTATACATTAAAAATTATGCTGAACCACTTTAACAGGAGATATAAGAATTACGCTAAGTTAGAAATTAATGACCTCTATGACATAAAAACCCAAGATGCCATAAGGTCCTTTCAGGCAAGGAGCATGCTTCCCGTTACGGGTATTGTTGATATGGATACATGGAATACCCTGGTCAAAATATATGATACCTGCAGATTATATAGGTAATCTGCTCCATATTATTATTCCTATTGACAATCCAGCCATTTTTGATAAAATATGTTTAGCACTCAGCAGTGTAGAGTGCTAACAGTCATCGGGAACTATTCTTAGGAAAGGAAGGATAAAATGGCTAAAAAACAATTTAAATCAGAATCTAAGCGACTTTTGAATCTGATGATTAATTCGATTTACACCCACAAGGAAATATTTTTAAGGGAACTAATCTCAAACGCCAGTGATGCCATTGACAAAAGCTATTATTTGTATTTAACTGACAAGGACCTGATTTTTAATAAGGATGACTTTTACATAAGGATTACCCCCAACGAGGAAGAAAGGACATTGACCGTATCCGATACCGGTATAGGAATGTCAAAGGAAGAATTGGACTCAAACTTAGGCATCATTGCAAAAAGCGGGTCTTTTGATTTCAAAGAAGAAAATGAATTAAAAGAAGGCATCGATATAATCGGCCAATTCGGTGTTGGTTTCTATTCTGCCTTCATGGTTGCCGAAAAAGTAACAGTAATAAGCAAAAAGGAAGGATCCGATAAAGCTTATAAATGGGAGTCATCAGGAGTAGACGGTTATACTATCACCCCCTGTGAAAAAGAGAAGAGCGGAACGGACGTAATTTTGAAAATTAAGCCCAGCACGGAAGATGAAGATTACGATGAATTCCTTGATCCTTACAACCTGAAATCCCTTGTTAAGACTTATTCGGACTTCATTAAATACCCCATCAAGATGATGATGAAAAAAAGACGGCTGAAAGAAGGCTCCGAAAATGATTATGAAGATTATTACGAAGATGAAATTTTAAACAGCATGGTTCCCATATGGAGAAAAAACAAAAGCGAGCTTAAAGAAGAAGATTATGAGAAATTTTACAGGGAAAAACATTTCGGCTTTGAAAAGCCTTTGAAATATATTCATGTGAGCACGGAAGGGGTGGTAAGCTACAACGCAATATTGTACATTCCCTCAAGGGTACCCTTTGACTACTATACCAAGGAATACGAAAAAGGCCTGGAGCTTTACTCTAACGGCGTGATGATCATGAAGAAATGCAGCGAGCTCTTGCCTGATTATTTTGGTTTTGTCCAAGGCTTGGTGGATTCACCCGATTTTTCACTCAACATTTCAAGAGAAATGCTCCAGCATGACAGGCAGCTGCAATTTGTAGCCAAAAAGCTCAATGAAAAAATAAAAAGCGAGCTCTTGTCGATGCTGAAGGATGAAAGGGAAACTTACGAAAAATTCTATAAACAATTCGGCAGGACCTTGAAATACGGCATTTACACCGACTGGGGCCTCAACAAGGAAACCCTTCAGGACCTGATAATGTTCTATTCATCTCATGAGAAAAAGCCGGTAACCCTTGATGAGTATGTCAGCCGGATGAAGGAAGACCAAAAAAACATTTATTATGCCACCGGAGAAAGCGTCGACATGCTGTCGAAACTCCCTCAGGCAGAGCTTATTGCGGACAAGGGATATGAAATTCTTTACTTTACGGATGAAATAGATGAGTTTGCCATTAAGGTTCTCATGACTTACAAGGACAAGGAATTTAAAAATATTTCAAGCTCCGATCTTGACATCGGTGGAGGGGATGACAAAGCCGAATTTAAGGAAGGAGACAAGGATCTTTTTGCATTCATGAAGGAAGCCTTGGGTGACAAGGTAAAAGAAGTCAGGGCTTCAAAAAGGCTGAAAACTCATCCCGTATGCCTTGCTACCGAGGGGGAAGTATCAATAGAGATGGAAAAGGTCTTAAAGGCAATGCCGATAGCTGATAAGCCGGCAGACATCCATGCCGAGAAAATACTTGAAATAAACACAAGCCACCAAATCTATGAAAAATTAAAAGATGCCTATGCAAATGACAGGGAAAAACTTAAGAAGTATTCAAACGTATTGTTTAATCAAGCCTTGCTCATTGAAGGACTAACCATCGATGACCCTGTCCAGTATGCTAATGATGTGTATGAATTGATATAAAGGAAGAGGGACACACCTCCTTTATTATACTTGACAACAGCCGGTCTTTTTTACTTGTTTTTATGCGTGTTATTTATTGTTGAAAATATTCTTCTAATGTCAGCCCGGATTCATAAATCTTTTCCGCCAATTCAACTCCCAAGTATCTTATATGCCAGGGCTCGTATGCATAGCCGGTTATATCTTCTTTTCCCTTCGGGTACCTGATTATAAATCCGTAACGGTGGGCGTTTTCCGCAACCCATTTTCCTTCTTCCGTTTCGCCGAATGTAGTATCCAATTTGTAGTTTATGGCCTCACAGGTAATATCCATTGACAGGCCGGTCTGGTGTTCGCTTTGGCCGGGTTTTGCACTGTATTTATCCGCTGCCGCCTTGCCGTAATTCTCTACATAGGATGTATACAGGGATGCCTGGGTGTAGTATGACCTGTAGCCAGACCGGGCATGGAGTTCATAACCCTCTTCCTTTGCTGCATCAAACAATTCCTTCAGTGCCTCATAGGCAGCCTTTCTCAATTGGTTTACCTCAGGATTTGAAAGGACCGTAGGTATATCGGTTAAGGCCGTCAAGTCTTCCGGAACGTAGTTTTCCGGCAGGTTTCTTTTCTTGTTGACAATTACGTCAAGACTATCGGGGTTTTCAATCAATATGCCCTTTTCAACTCCTTCGGCTTCCTGGTTCGGGGCCGGTTCTTCCGGCTCTATTGGTTCTTCCGGCTCATCAGGCTCTTC
>JAAYOE010000052.1 GCA_012520455.1 Tissierellia bacterium | reverse complement strand
TATTTTTTTAATGCTTCATCCTTGTTTTTTCTTACATCTTCAAGAATTTTGTCGACTTCCTTGTAAACTTCCCTGTAGTCTTCTAAATTACGATTTTGAATTTCAGCTATATATTCTTCTATGTTATTTTCAATCAATCTGACCATTCCTGTCCTCCCTCCTTATCAGCTCAATTATTTCCTTTATTTCTTTTCTCTTAAATTTGTAGCTTATTTTATTGGATATTATAACTGCGGAAATATCATACATATCTTCAAAAACCTCAAGTCCGTTAGCCTTCAATGTATTTCCCGTCTCAACTATATCAACGATTACGTCTGACAAGCCCAAAATCGGCGCAAGCTCTATGGAGCCGTTCAGCTTTATTATTTTAATTTTCTGCCCCCTGCTGTTAAAAAACCTCCGTGCAGTTTCCGGATACTTGGTGGCTACCTTTAAAATTGTGTCATCCTTGAAAACTTTTTTGCCCTTAAATCCCGCCACAGACATTTTGCATCTGCCGATATTCATTTTATAAAGTTCATAAAAGTCTCCGGAGCTTTCCATGATCATATCCTTTCCTGATATCCCGATATCCGCAATCCCATTTTCCACATATGTTATGACATCAGAGTTTTTCAAGAGTATAAATTCAACATTCTGCTTCTCATTGTTAAAAATCAGCTTTCTCGAGTCTTCGTCGATTGAATTGCCCACACCTGCGGCTTTTAGTATTTCAATAACCTTATTGCCTAATCTTCCCTTTGGTATTGCAATTGTCAAACCCATGTCATCCCTCCTTGTACTACTTTCAGCAATTCATCCAGCTCCACGGTAAATCCTATAGCAGGTATTTTTACTCCGAACTGCTCCGTAAAGGAATCATATCTGCCTCCCCTTATGATTTCTTTATTGGAGCCTTGAACATATCCCCTGAAAATAATTCCGTCATAATAGCTCAGTTCCGATACCATTGAAAGGTCATAGCTTATCTTGTCTGTAATATTTTTCATATAATCATCTACTTTTTTCAGCTCTTCCAAACCTGTCTTCATCATTTCGTTTAAGTAGAGGTCTTTCAGTTTGCCGGTTACTTCCTCAAATGTGCCTTCTAAGTCAAGAATGTTTGATAATGTAGCCATAGGCTCTCTATATTTCAAACCGGACAAATAATCGCTAAGTTCCTGCTTGTTTTTCAAGTACAGCAAATCCAATATATTGTCATGATCTTCCTTATTAAAGGAGCAAGCTGACATTATGCCTTTCAAAAACTTGCTGTTTCCTATTTCAAACAAAAATTTGTCACTGTACCTGCTTATTATTCTTTCAGCAGTCTCTAAGATGTCCTGGTCAACATCGGGATTTTTATCTCCGATTAATTCAACGCCAATTTCTCTGTTTTCCTTAATGCCTGTGCCGTTATACTTGTATGTTTTGCCGTAATAAAAGATTTTCAGCATTAAGTCATAATCCCATCTGGGCATGAACTTGTTTATGATTCCGGTTGTTATATCCGGAGATAAAATCAGAATATCGCTGTTGCTGCCCAAAATTTTCACTGTCGATTTCTTGTCTATCCTGGAATTAACCGATGTAAATTCATCGTATTCTTCGAATATTGACGGCTCTATGTTCATATAGCCTTCCTCGAAGAGAAAATTTTCGATTTCTTTTCTCAGTATGAACATCTTCTGAAAATACTTCATTTCATCTTCAATTTTTAGAAAATTCATTACAACCTCCCTCATTCAGCATTTCTCGCATTTAAAACCAACTAAAAAAGCCACCCGGCTTATACCCGGATGGCTCAAAATTCTTTATATTAACCATTCACCTCAGATACAAGCCCTTTTGTTAAACGACCAATAGAGCTTGTAAGGTGATGATCACTTACAAACTCTGTACCTGTGGTGATGAAATTGTACGAATAAAATTTTATTTTCCATTTCGCACCTCTTTAGTTAAATTACAGTATACTACCATAAAAATCCAAAGTCAAGAATAATTATTTTATTTTATTCCCCTTCGGTTTTCTGGTATCCTATCCTCTCATCACCGTTTTCTAAGTAGATTATTCCGCAGGGAACAAAACCTAACTTAATTAATAAATTATGCATGGGAATATTGTCACGATGGGTGTCTATCCTTAGATTGCGGCATTGTTCAAAACACCAATTCAAACAAAAAGAAGCAACACCCCTTTTGCCGGTTTTTGAAGCAACCCTGTGAACTACGCCGTAGGGCTCATCATTAAGCCACTGCCCCTCATATATCCGGGCATAGTTAGGTTCCTTGCCTTCAAAATACATAAATGTCCCGACAATTTCACCTTCATCAAGGCATACAAAACCAACATTGTTTTCAATGTCGCTTTCTATCAATGCTCTTTCAGGATGATTATCCTTCCATTGATTAGGATTTCCGCTATCCTTCATAAATTTTCTTGCTTTTTCAAATATCTTCATGATTTCATCAATATCGTTCTCTGTACTTCTTCTAATCTCCATAACAATTCCTTTCTTCTTTCCGACAGGAGCCCACCGGGGACGGTTCTCGCTGGTCATTAGGTCCACCGGAGTCTGTCCTCTCCGGGTCATTGGGCATTTGATGACAGTACCCCCGTCCCCTTGTCACCCTTTTCATCTAATTCCATCTTATCAGATGATTTTTATTATGACAATAGATTTAAGGGACAGATTTAAGGGACGGTTCTTTTCGTTCCTGAGAACGAAAAGAACCGTCCCTTAAATCTAAAATTTGTTGTCTATTTCCAAAAAGATGGTATAATACTTATTAAAATATTTTCAAAGGAGAAAAATAATGACCAGGGCTAAAAAAGCAGTATATTATATTTGCGACAACCATGATTGGGGATATGTCAGCTACTTAGTTTGGGATATATTAAAAGAAGAAGGGTACTTGGATAATAAAGCCGGCTTTACCTTTGACGGAAGAGAAGTCTATATATATACTGATAAAAATAATAACGAGTTTTATTTTGTCCCTACGGAAATTGCAATATGCAGAGATTACCCCAGGTATCTTCCGGACATGAACAAGTATTTCTCCGATTTTGACATGTCCGGTATGGTTACATGGCATGAAGGTACAAATGCACCAAGTAAGGTTATTACCGTTCACAGCATAGGAGATGTTAATTCCGGATGTTATGGACCCGCTAACCCTTTGTATATGCATAACCTGATGTGGGCAATGGAGAAACTTAGAAAGGAAGCCGGTCTGAATTTCAATGTGGTGACTGAAGCTACCCATTGGTCCGGCGTTTATGAAGGAGAAGGGAATCCTGAACTTATCTTGGAATACCCGGTACCCATAGTGGATATAGAAATAGGCAGCGAGCCGGAAAGCTGGGTAAATACGGATGCCTGCAGGGTCCTTGCCCGTTCCCTCCTTCATATATTTGATGAAGACGGGGTCAAGCTCCATAACCTGCTCTGTGTGGGAGGAGTCCACTTTGACCCAAACTTTGCGGAAGCAGTCCACACATCATGGAATGACGGGAAGGAATCCTTCGGCATCTCTCACATAATTGCAAACCAATGGCTGGTTTCGGGAGAATACGAAGGAGAAAATGGTATTGAAAAAGCTTCTGCCTGCGTAGATGCAATAATCGGCGGAATCGACGGCATTGTTTTTCATGATAAATTGAAAGGCTGTTACAAGGATGTGGTACGTGCCTTGGGAGAAAAATACAAGGTGCCCATATTGAAACACCAGGCCTTAAGAAAACCCGAAAATATCAATTGGTAAAAGGACTTCGGGACTTTGGGGACGGTTCTTTTCGTTCTTGAGAACGAAAAGAACCGTCCCCGAAACTTTTTTTTGGGCCTGCATATAATGATACTGTTCTTATTTAAAAGAAAGGTGTGAAGAATTTGAGATATAAAGACAAGATATATTCATTCAACCAGACTCCTCAAAATGAAGGCCTTCCATTACCGCCGGAGCAGGAAGTTGGCTACCTGTCCGTAAGTGTTTTTACGGCATCCGGAGCCTTGCCGGTTCAGGGCGCTTTAGTAACAGTATATATCATAGATGAAAGCGGAGTGGAAAATGAAATTGTTCATCATGTAACCGATGCCAACGGCAAGATTCCCCTTATTACCCTTCCCGTAATATATGATAGGTTTGACCCCTTTGAAAGCAGCCGGTTCTATTTTACTACATATAATATGAGGATCCAGGCAATTAATTATTATACGGTCAATGTAGTTGATTTGAGGATTTTCCCAAACACAACCACATACTTTCAGATTGATTTGATTCCTGCTGCAATAGGTCCCATGGATGGTCCTGAAACCACAATTGTTATTCCCCCGAGTCCCATTGACATAACAAATGATTAAGGGGGTGAAAGCATGGCTATTGGAATTCCGGGACTTACACAAGTAGTAATCCCTGCGGAAATTACCGTGCACTTGGGTGCACCGGATGAACCTGCCGAAAATGTTACGGTTCCCTTTATTGACTATATAAAAAATGTTGCATCAAGCGAGCTTTATCCTACTTGGCCGGAAACAGCTTTAAGGTCAAACATATACGCAATTGTTTCTACGGCTTTAAACCGTATATTTACGGAATGGTACAGGGCACAAGGTTATAATTTTGATATAACAAACAATACCGCATTTGACCAGGCCTTTGTCCATAACAGGGGTATTTTTGACACTATATCGGTACTTGTAGATGAGCTTTTTGACAGCTACATAACCCGACAAGGCCAAATTGAGCCCCTGTATGCTCAATTTTGCGACGGCCGCGTCACCTGGTGCCCGGGACTTCTCCAGTGGGGGACTGTTTCACTGGCAGAGGAAGGATACACTCCCTATGAGATTCTTCAATACTATTACGGTCAGGACATCAACATACAGACAGACACCCCGGTAGCAGCTGCCGGCGAAACATACCCCGGAATCCCTCTTCAGCTTGGAGATAATAATCCCTATGTATTGCTGATGCAAATATTTTTAAACACAATAGGCATAAATTTTCCGTCCATTCCAAATATCCCAAATCCTACTGGAACTTTCAACGAAATTACTCAAGAAGCCGTAACTGCCTTTCAAACTGTATTTGATCTGCCGGCTACGGGAATTATCGACAAGGCAACCTGGTACAGGATAAGGAGGGTTTACGTGGCAGTTACAAAATTGGCGGAATTGACCTCAAAGGGTATAATGATCAGTGAGATCCCCGAGTTCACTCCTACTCCCGGACCTGAGGAAGTGGTGCCGAGAGTTCAGGCCGTCCAGTATTTTCTTAACGTTCTTTCTGCATACTACAACAGTATACCATCGGTAGATATTAACGGTATGCTGGATACCCATACCAGGACCGCCTTGATGGAGTTTCAAAAAACCTTTAATCTCCCGATTACGGGTCTTGTGGATGAGCAAACCTTGAATGCTATGTACAATGCAGTATCCGGTATTTTACAGACAATTCCACCATCAGCCATAGCTCTTCCGGCTTTGTTATGGCCCGGTGTCAATTATCAACGAGGTTCTGAAGGAGCGCTGGTTTACTTTATCCAGCAATATTTATCCTATATTGCTTCTGTCCTTGAAGGAATCGCTCCTGCAGACCCCGATGGAATTTTCGGGCCTCAGACCGAGCAAGCTGTAAGGTCCTTTCAGCAATATTTTGGTATAGATGTAACAGGAGTGGTTGACAGGTATACCTGGGATAGGATAGTTCTGATATACCGCAATTTAAGATTCGGCAATGCAAGCAACATCAGCCGGCTTAACGGTACTCAATAAAGCAAAACCACCGGTTGACCGGTGGTTTTTCATCGTCCTCCATTCTCAGCTCAAATTATTAATAGGGAGAAAGCCAAAATAATTTAAAATCCCGATATATATGCCATAAGCAACATTCCACAGGTTATCCCTCAAAATCATCGCATCGTTATAATTGGTCAAGTAACCCATTTCTACCAAGACTGCAGGCATATTAGTATTTCTCAAAACATAGAGGGATTGATTCTGTCTTATCCCGTTATCCCTAAGCCTTGTGTTTCGCACAATCCCGTTCATTATATGCTGGGCCAGCCAGTTTGCCTGGGTATTAAACTGGTATATATACATTTCAGACCCGTTTATGGCAGGATTTGGGTTGGCATTACAGTGGAGACTTATAAAATAATTAGCCGGCCATTCATTTGCCATCCGCACCCTTTCGGCCAGGCTTGTTGCGTTGTTTGTTCCCAGTACCGTGGTTGGTGTGGGTCTTGAGAGCATGTATTCAAACCTGTAGTCATTGGCAAGAAGGTTGCCTAAATAAACACCTGCCCGGTAATTGATTTCACTTTCATACAAGCCGTTTCCCACGGCTCCTGCATTGTGAAATCCCGACGGATTGTGTCCTTGATCTATAAATATTTTAATTGCCAAAAAATCACTTCCTTCATTATATACTCTTATTATTTTATTCTTCTGATAATGAAGTGTGATTTTTTTAGCTTTGTTATTAATATCTCATGGGACACCGGGGATGGTCCTCATTGGGACACTGGGGACGGTCCTCATTGGGACAC
>JAAYOE010000051.1 GCA_012520455.1 Tissierellia bacterium | reverse complement strand
TATCAAATTCTCCTTTTTTCTCTTAACTTTGAGCTTTATTAATTTAAAGGACATATGTATTCATAAATATAAAAGAGCCACATTTCTGTGACTCCTTAATTTTAATATTATGATTTTATCTCTTGCTGAACTGTGATGCTCTTCTTGCTTTTTTTAAACCGTATTTCTTTCTTTCCTTCATTCTTGAATCTCTTGTCAAGAATCCGGCTTTTTTTAGCAAGGGTCTTAATTCGTTGTCTACCTGCAAAAGTGCTCTTGATATGCCATGCCTGATTGCTCCGGCTTGACCTGTATATCCGCCGCCCTTTACATTCACCAATACATCATACTGACCCATGGTGTCGGTAATCATCAAAGGCTCTCTCACAAGGGTCCTTAAGGTTTCATATTTGATATAATCTTCTAAATCTCTGTTATTTATGCTGATTTTCCCTGTTCCGGGAACTAATCTTACTCTTGCTATGGCTTTCTTTCTTCTGCCTGTTCCTCTGTATTGTACTTCCATCATCGTCCTCCTCTCCCCTTAAAACTCGTATACCTGCGGTTTTTGAGCCTGGTTGTTGTGGTCCGGGCCTGCATATACTTTTAATTTCTTCAGCATCTTTCTTCCAAGGCTGTTCTTTGGAAGCATTCCCTTAACTGCCAGGTAAACAGGCATGGTAGGTTTTTTCCTGAACAAATTCCTGTAAGTAACTTCCTTCAAACCGCCGGGATATTGAGAGTGGCGCCTGTATAATTTCTGATCTAATTTCTTGCCTGTCAATACAACTTTATCAGCATTTACTACTATTACAAAGTCTCCGGTATCAACATGGGGCGTATATATCGGTTTGTGTTTTCCTCTTAAAAGTTTGGCAACTTCTGTTGCAAGTCTTCCCAAGGTTTTGCCTTCGGCATCTATGACATACCAAACCCTTTCAACTTCATTAGGTTTAGCTAAGAAGCTTTTCATCTAATCTCCTCCTGTACTTCTCCGTTTATTAAATTATCTATTCAAAAAACCTAACTCCGGGGCTTTGGTCGGTTTTTCGCTTCTAACATACCTAAAGTATTTTATATTATATAATAGGCAATGTCAAGGATTTTTTCAAGAAATTAGAACAAAAACAGAAAACTCCTTGCGGATAATTACAACTATCAATTCAAGGAGTTTTTATCGTAATTTATTGGTGTTTTTGCCTACGGCCAAACTTTATTTCCTTTTATCCCTGTCCATAGTTCGTCGCCATCTTCTTCGTAAATATAATCGTGGCTGTTTGTTGCTTCCATTACTGCTTCGTAATACCATTCGGTACTTGGATTATCCGGCCAGAATATGGCGTCCGGATGGATGTTTTCTGCAGGAACTGCCCTGTTAAGAACATTGTTAATCAATGTTACC
The DNA here is from genome assembly GCA_012520455.1 of Tissierellia bacterium. Lineage (GTDB taxonomy): Bacteria > Bacillota > Clostridia > Tissierellales > Sedimentibacteraceae > Sedimentibacter. Next base: position 4,696 of record JAAYOE010000051.1, on the reverse strand, counting down.
GCTTCAGCCCTGGTTATATATTGCTCCGGTTTAAAGGTCAAATCCGGGTAACCTTTTATCCATCCCTTGATTTCTGATGAAGTAATGTACTTCTCTGCCCAGTGTCCGAATATGTCGGTGAATTTACTTGCATTCGTCAGCTCAAGTTTATCAAATTTTGACGCAATAGTTGCAAATTCTGCCCTTGTTATGGGAGCTGACGGTCTGAAAGTTCCATCAGGATATCCGCTGATTACGCCTCCCACATACAATGTTGATATTGCTCTGTTTGACCACCTGTAACCTCCTATGTCAGTAAATGGATTATCATCACTTAATAACTGGTTTCTGCTGTCGTCAGTCAGCAACCTGTAGAAAATCATTGCCACTTCTTCCCTTGTTATTTGGTTAAGAGGTCTTATATCTCCCTCAGGATAACCTATTATATATGCAAAATGGTCAGCCTTTTCCAATACAGCTACAGGAACTTCCTTGTCCTTAATGATTTTTTCGTCATCGTCATCATCATTATCATCAGTTTCTACTCCAATTAGATTGATATATATCGGTATATATGCTGTTACGGATTGCAGCTCGTTGCCGGCTTTGACGTCCATATGAAGAGAATATTTTAAATCTATGGAATCTCCTTTATTAATACTAAACCTGTCTTTCTCGTCTAAAGTGTATCCTCGATATTCATTACTATCTTGTTCATACAGAATATTTTCCAAGCTAATATAGTCTATCAATATTTTGTTGAAAGACAATAGAACTCCTTTTTCAATTTTCAGTTTTACATGTTGTAAAAAAGAATTAAATACAATCTCTTTTGGATAATCATTTTCAATAACCATGTTTTTAATGCCTATGGCTAAGTTTTCAACGTCAATTTTTTTGAATTGATTTTGAATTCTGATAATACCGTTAATTCCTCCAATACCCTTTTCGGCATCTGTAACTGTGCTTGGATACAAGAGACCGTCAAAGAGATTTCCTGTTTGTGATACGCTGCCGTCACTGTTTATTGTAATAAGTACATTTGGGCTATCGGTTGCAGTTAAGGAAAAAGTATAGGATATTAGATTTAAGGTTACTGCTCCTGCAACAAAAACAATAAAAAATATTCTCAGCGCTGTTTTTAAAATATTATTGGTATCCTTCAAAGCATTGACCTCCTTTGGTCAAAATATATCTTAACTGTATACTATTATATATTCTTTAAGCTGTATTTCAATATTTATTCATTAAGTTGTACACCTTTTTATATTGGATTTTTGACAATTTAATACAAATTGTACTATTGTTTGACTGTATATTCGATTATATTATAATATTTTTCAATATTTATGCACGCAAAAAACCGCCGCTTCTTTTTTTGAAGCCGCGGTTTATTTTTCGTAATTCACATTCATTAAAAACAATCCCCGGGGTGGGGCAGTCTGCCCCAAGACCCTCCTGTCCTTATTCTCCAAAGCCCTTTCTATGCAGGAAATATCTTTTAATCCCTTGCCTATGTCTATTAGGGTTCCTGCTATAATTCTTACCATATTGTACAAAAATCCATCGCCCTTTATGTAAAGTCTTATGAGGCTTCCTTCCCTTTCCAGCCTTGTTTCATAAACCCTTCTTACGGTGGTTTTCACGTTTGAGCCGGTTGCCATAAAGGCTTTGAAATCATGGGTCCCCGGAATAAATTTAATTGCTTCTTCCATCTTGTCTATGTTTAAGACCTGGGGAACAAAGCATGAATACCTTGCATAGAAGGGATTATGAACCCTGTCGTTGTAGATTTGGTACATGTATGTTTTGTCTGTAGCATCAAACCTTGAGTTGAAATCCATATCTACATCGACTGATTCCAATATCCTTATGTCAGGGGGCAGGTTAGCGTTGAGGGCAATTTTTATCTTATCCTCCGGAATTCTTGTGTCAGCCTTGAAATTTGCCACCTGTCCCAAAGCGTGAACTCCTGCGTCTGTCCTCCCTGAGCCTGTTAAATTGATTTTTTGCTTCATCACGGTATACAGTGCCTTTTCTATGGTTTCTTGAATCGTAGGCTTGTTTAATTGGCTCTGCCACCCGTGGTAGGCGGTGCCGTCATAGGCAATTAATAGTTTTATATTTCTTACCATATTTTAAATACTATAACTGCCGCAAGATATACCGTAAATATAAATGCTGCGGCATAATCACCCTTTGTAATTTTCATCTGCCTCATTCTTGTCCTGTTTACTCCCCCCCGGTAGCACCTGGCTTCCATTGCCATTGCCAATTCATCGGCCCGCCTGAAAGCACTTATGAAAAGGGGAACCAAAAGGGGAACCAAATTTTTAGCCCTGCTCACGATGTTGCCGCTTTCAAAATCCGCCCCTCTCGATTTTTGGGCCTTCATAATTTTTTCCGTCTCCTCCATGAGGGTGGGAATAAAGCGGAGGGCTATTGTCATCATCATAGCTAATTCATGGGCAGGAAGGCCGAACTTGGTGAAGGGTTTCAAAAGAGCCTCAATCCCGTCTGTCAAGATAATGGGGGAAGTTGTCAGGGTCAAAAGCGATGTCCCCATTATTAGAAGGGTTAACCTCACCGCCATAAATCCTGCCTGCCTCAAACCCTCTTCCGTAATCTTTATGAAGCCTAACGAAAAAACCACTCTTCCCGGTGTCATCAAAAGGTTAATTAAAAAAGTAACCAAGATGATGAACAAAATCGGTCTCAAGCCCTTTATCACAAATTTAAGGGGTACCTTTGAAATTGTGATTACCACGGTCAGAAATGCTGCCACAATTAAGAAGCCCACAAAGCTTTCAATCAAGAATAAGGATATGATAAAAATAATGGTAAATATTATCTTCAGCCTGGGGTCAAGGTTGTGAACGGGAGAATCAACGGGATAATGTTGTCCGATGGTTAAGTTCCTAAACATTTCTTCTCCTCACTTCCTTTAAAATTTCTTCCTTTGCTTCTTCAATTGTGAGTACGTCCTGTTTTATATTGAATCCCCGTTTTCTCAATTCCCTGACTATAGAAGCTGTCTGGGGAATACCGAGGCCGATCCTTTCCAATTCATCTGCTTCCGAGTATATTTCTTTGGGAGTCCCCTCCATGTGGACTTTCCCTTTGCAGAGCACTATAACCCTGTCTACTAATTTTGCTATATCCTCCATGCTGTGGGATACCAAGATAACTGAAACATCCGAGAGCTCATGGAGTTTCTTTATCTGCCGGAAGATTTCATTCCTTCCGGCCGGGTCCAGACCTGCCGTAGGCTCATCCAAAATCAGATAATCCGGTTTCATCGCAAGAACACCTGCAATTGCAACCCTTCTTTTTTGTCCTCCCGACAGCTCGAAAGGGGATGCATCTTTTATCTTATTATAGTTAAACCCGACTAATTCCAATGCTTCTTTTACCCTAAAGCTGATCTCTTCCTCTGAAAGTCCTAAATTTAAAGGGCCGAATCCGACATCCTTTGCTACGGTTTCCTCAAAAAGCTGGTATTCCGGGTATTGAAAGACCAAACCTACTTTTTGTCGTATGGTCTTTAATCTTTTCTTGTCTTCGCCCACTAAAGTGCCGTCAACTTCCACTGTCCCTTCAGTAGCAGGTTCAAGGCCGTTAAACAGCTGTATCAATGTTGACTTGCCTGACCCGGTATGCCCTATTATTCCGACAAATTCTCCTTGGTTGATCTGGACGTTAATCCCGTCCAAGGCCAAGGTCCTGAAGGGGGTCCCTTCACTGTATACATATTTGATATTTTCAGCTCTTATCGGCATAATATGTCCACCAATTCCTTTACTTCAATAATATCAGGAGGCAGATCAAGCCCTTCCTTAATAAGCTCCTGGGCAAGCTCCGTCACCTGAGGAACATCCAAGCCGTATCTCTTGATTTCATCGATGTTTCTGAATACTTCCTTGGGAGTTCCGTCCAATTTTATATATCCCTTATCCATGATTACCACCCTGTCGGCTTGAACTGCTTCATCCATGAAGTGGGTGATAAGGAGGATTGTTTTTCCTTCGGCATTTAACTTCTTCAATGTTTCCATGACTTCCTTCCTGCCGGAAGGGTCCAGCATGGCTGTAGGCTCATCCAATATTATGCAGTCTGAATTTAATGCCAGTACTCCTGCTATGGCTATTCTTTGCTTTTGTCCCCCTGACAATAAATGAGGGGGTCTTTTTCTGAATTCATACATGCCAACGGTTTTTAGGGCATCATCCACCCTTCTTCTTATTTCTTCCGGGTCAATACCTAAGTTTTCGGGGCCGAATGCAATATCTTCTTCAACGATGGTTGCCACTAACTGATTGTCGGGATTTTGAAATACCATGCCGGCTGTCTGCCTGATATCCCAAAGCTTGTTATCATCAGATGTATCCATCCCCTTAACGTAAATTTTGCCCTCGCTGGGAAGCAAAATTGAATTAATCAGTTTGGCCAAAGTTGATTTTCCCGACCCGTTCCGGCCGATAATCGCGGTGAATTCTCCCTCCTTGATATCGAGAGAAACCCCGTTGACCGCATAATCGGAATTCTTTTCGTATTTAAATTTTACCTTGTCTATCTTAATTATGTAATCGCTCATTCTTCACCTGATATTAAAATTTTAACGTTTTTAGCACGCATAAGAATAATATCATCATTCACGCTAATTTACAACATCAAATTTCAATTTAAAAAATAATAAACCATTAAAAACTTTTTTCCC
>JAAYOE010000050.1 GCA_012520455.1 Tissierellia bacterium | reverse complement strand
TTAACAAGGTCTTCGAGAACGAAAAGAACCGTCCCTAAAAAGGTTTTGGAGAACGAAAAGAACCGTCCCCAAAAAGTTATTTGCGGAGAATTTTATCCATTGCTTTTCCTTTTGCCAATTCATCAATCAGCTTATCCAAATAGCGGATTTCACGCATGATTGGCTCTTCAACATTCTCGACTCTAACACCGCATACCACACCTTTAATCAGTGTTCTTGCAGGATTCATAAGGGGAGCCTCTGCAAAGAAGGTTTCAAAATCTGTTTCTTTATTGAGGTGGTCCTGCAGGTCTTCCTGGCTGTAGCCTGTCAACCAACGGATGATTTCATCAACCTCTTCTTTTGTGCGTCCTTTTTTCTCCGCCTTGGCAACATAAAGGGGGTATACCTGAGCAAAGCTCATTTTATAGATAGGGTGGTTGGTCATGTTAGCCTCCTAAGCATAAAATAAATAAGGGACGGGGAGGTGTCATTTATGACACTACCCCCGTCCCCTTGTCATCACTTATTTATCGATGTGAACGTTCATTTTGTCTTTTAAGGCAGCCTGGGCGGCAGCAAGTCTTGCAACGGGAACTCTGAAGGGTGAGCAGGAAACATAGTCAAGGCCTACCCTGTGGAAGAATTCAACCGATGCCGGGTCTCCACCGTGCTCGCCGCAAACCCCCAAGTGGAGGTGGTCTTTAGCTTTTCGGCCTAATTTAACAGCCATGTCAACCAATATGCCCACGCCTTCCTGGTCAATGGTTTCGAAGGGGTCTTGCTCAAGAATTCTTGCTTCCTTGTAGTCTTCCAAGAATTTGCCTGCATCGTCCCTTGAATACCCGAAGGTCATCTGGGTTAGGTCATTTGTTCCAAAGGAGAAGAAATCGGCATGTTCCGCTACTTCATCAGCCGTTAGGCAGGCACGGGGTATTTCAATCATTGTGCCCACAAGATAGTTCAAATCGGAATTGAATTCCTTCTTTGTTTCTTCAGCTGTTTCGATTATTAATTTTCTCAGTATCACCAACTCTTCCTTCTTGCCAACTAAAGGAACCATTATTTCGGGTACCAGGTCTATATTTTCTTCTCTCGATACTTCGATTGCAGCTTCAATTATTGCCCTTGTCTGCATCTTTGCTATTTCCGGATAAGAAATGGCAAGACGGCAGCCCCTGTGGCCGAGCATGGGGTTAAATTCCTGAAGGCTGTTGATTTTGGCTTTTAATTCATTTAATGGAACATCCATGGCTTCAGCCAGTTCTTGTATATCTTCTTCCTCGACCGGCAGGAATTCATGGAGGGGAGGATCTAAGAGCCTGATGGTAACAGGACGAACACCCATGGCCTTAAATATTCCCTTGAAGTCGTTTTTCTGCATGGGCAGGATTTCTGTCAGGGCTTTTTCTCTTTGCTCCGTAGTATCGGATATAATCATTTTCCTTACCGAGAATATACGGCTTTCTTCAAAGAACATGTGCTCGGTTCTGCAAAGACCTATACCTTCCGCACCGAAATTAACGGCTGCCCCTGCATCATGAGGGGTATCTGCATTTGTTCGAACTCTAAGCCTTCTGAATTTATCGGCCCAAGCCATTAGCTTTTCAAAGTTTCCGGATATATTGGCAGGAACAGTTTTTATTACTCCCGCATATACGCTTCCCGTGGAGCCGTCAAGGGAAATATAGTCGCCTTCATGGTAAACTGCTTTGTTTACTGTCATGGTTTTATTCTTTTCATCTACAGCAACGGATTCACAGCCGGCAACGCAGCATTTGCCCATGCCCCTTGCAACAACAGCCGCATGAGAAGTCATTCCGCCCCTTGATGTGAGTATACCCTTGGCCTTGCTCATTCCTTCAATATCTTCGGGAGAGGTTTCTTTTCTTACAAGAATTGCATCTTCACCCCTTAATGCTGCTTCAACCGCATCTTCGGCCGTAAAGTAAATTTTTCCCGAAGCTGCTCCCGGAGAAGCAGGCAGTCCCTTAGCAATTGGTGTTGACTTCTTAAGTTCTTCAGGGTCAAACTTGGGATGGAGAAGCTGGTTCAAAGATTTGGGGTCAACTCGCAAAACAGCTTCTTCTTCGGAGATCAATCCTTCTTCAACCATTTCAACCGCTGCTCTCAGTGCAGCATCTGCCGTTCTTTTGCCTGCCCTTGTCTGAAGTATGTAAAGTTTGCCCTCCTCGATAGTAAACTCGATATCTTGCATGTCCCTGTAATGGTGCTCTAATTTTTTCGATACGCTGATGAATTCATCATATATTACAGGCATAATTTCTTTTAGCTTGTCAATCGAAAGGGGAGTTCGGATTCCGGCAACAACATCTTCACCTTGGGCATTTATTAAGAATTCGCCAAATACCTTGTTTTCCCCAGTTGAAGGATTTCGGGTGAAAGCAACTCCGGTGCCGGATGTTTCTCCCATATTGCCGAATACCATTGACTGAACATTCACTGCCGTTCCTATATCATGTGGGATGTCATACAGATTCCTGTATGTTATGGCCCTTTGATTGTTCCAGGATTTAAATACGGCTTCTACTGCCATCAAAAGCTGGGTTTCCGGATTATGGGGAAAATCTTCGCCAACTTCGTTCTTGTAAATCTGTTTGAATTCCTTAACCAATTCTTTTAAATCTTCTGCAGTCAATTCAGTATCGAATTTGTATCCGTGTTTTTCCTTTTTTGCTTCAAGAGCATGTTCAAATAAAGACTTGGGGATGCCCAAAACAACATCGCCGAACATTTGAATGAATCTTCTGTAGCTGTCATATGCAAATCTCTGATTACCTGTTTTTTTAGCAATACCTTCAACCGTATTGTCATTTAAACCAAGGTTTAAAATTGTGTCCATCATTCCCGGCATTGAAAACTTTGCCCCTGACCTGACAGACACCAAAAGAGGATTAACGGCATCGCCAAAAACTTTTTCTGTCTGCTTTTCAAGCATAGACAAATTAGTTCTTATTTGGCTGATTATTTCATCCGTCAGTTTCTCGCCTTGATTGTAGAATTCCGTGCATGCTTCGGTAGTTACTATAAAACCTTGAGGCACAGGCAAGCCTATATTAGTCATTTCCGCTAAATTTGAGCCCTTGCCTCCTAATAGACTTTTTTGAGAAGCATTTCCTTCCTTGAATAGGTAAACCCATTTCTTGTTCATAAAGACCTCCTTTTGTCATAGAATATTGTATTATTGCAAACTCATTGGGATATTGAGTGCATATTGTACTATAAGAAGATTAGGCTGATAAATTATATTTAGACTATAATATTATAAATCCTGATAAAAGTACAGTATTTTTTTATAAAATC
>JAAYOE010000049.1 GCA_012520455.1 Tissierellia bacterium | reverse complement strand
TCAATAGGAGGCAGCTTTTGGACAAGGAAAAAATTCAAGTGTTTTTAGAAAATTTTAAGCTTTTCTTTCAAGGGGTTACCGACTTTAACAGGAAGTCAAGGGCCCTCCTCATAAAAGAAGCCCATGATGAAATGGATGATTTTATTCTTTTGTGCTTTGGAGACTTGTTGGGAATTCCTATTCCCACCACTTATTATTCCCTGGAGCTTTTGCCCCTGATAGCCGAAGATTTAGACGGCTGGCAAAACAGGATGATAAGCAGACTTTATATTTGGCAGGAAAAATGGTCAGACTACGGTTTTGACGCTTAGGAGGAATTATGAATAAAATAATATTTTTTGGGGGCAAAGGGGGAGTAGGAAAAACCACCTGCAGTGCATCCTATGCTTTATACCAAGCCAAGAGAGGTTTAAAAACCCTTTTGGTTTCAACAGACCCGGCCCATTCGACATCAGACATATTTGAGACAAAGATAAATGATACTATAAGCAATTTGCTTCCAAACTTAGATGCCATTGAAATAAGCGGTGAAAAAGAAAGTAAAAAATATATGGATGGGGTAAGGGCAAGCTTAAAACAAATAGTAAGCCCCATAATTGTTGAACAAATCAACAAGCAAATTGATGCGGCTTCTATATCACCCGGTACAGAGGAAGCAGCTTTATTTGATAAAATGATTGAAATCATAATTGAGAAGTATGATGAATATGACAGGATAATTTTTGATACTGCCCCAACTGGCCATACCTTGAGACTCCTGTCTTTGCCTGAGTTGTTGGGAGCTTGGCTTGATTCTTTAATACAAAAGAGAAGCAAGTCCGTAAACCTCATGTCTATGGCGCTGAAAGGTCATAAGGCTTCGGATAAGGACTTGGAAAAGGATGAAGTTATAAGCATATTAAAAAGGAGATATGATAAGGTGCTGGCAGCTAAAAAAATAATGATGGATGACCATCACTTATCTTTTATTTTTGTTATCAATGCAGAAAAGCTTCCCATTGATGAAACTGCTAAGGCAATCAAGATATTAGAAAAGTATGATGTAAGAGTCAGCAGTATAATAGTTAATAAAATACTTCCCGATAATATGCAGGATGAATTCTGGATCAGCAAAAAAATGCAGGAGCAAAAATATTTAAATATTATTAAGGAGACCTTTAAAGACAAAAAGATTATAACCCTTCCCCTGCTAAAAGAAGATATGAAGGCAAACAATATTGGAATTATTGCCGACATGTTTGCTGATTTTGTTAAGAGCTGACTTTGTTTCCTTTGCCCATTTTTGTTAGCGAATATGAAAGACAGAAGCATGAAATAAGTATTATTAAGTTAAGGAAGTAATCAAATGTCAGTGCAAAGCCCGGGAATATTGAAATGACAGAACCTAAAACAAGACCTAAAATTGCATAGTAGGTAATCCCGTAAGCCCTTTCGAAAAGCAGGCTTATTACTTTTGCAAACAAAAATACACTCACAACAAAACCTATGCCAAGGTAAAAAAGCACTGCCGGTTTAATGTTTGAAATAGCCCCTATGACTATTTCATAGGCTCCAATAAACATCAGCATTATCGATGAACTTATTCCGGGAATTATGGTTCCGAAACCTATTATGGCACCGTAAGCAATCAAATT
>JAAYOE010000048.1 GCA_012520455.1 Tissierellia bacterium | reverse complement strand
GAAAGTGTAAGGGATGTTTTTATTATCGGTCCCGAAGGAAGGATAAAAGCCATATTGACCTATCCGGTTTCTTGCGGCAGAAATACATATGAAATTTTAAGAATTATTGACTCCCTCCAGCTGACGGAAGCTTACAATGTTTATACGCCTGCCAACTGGATGCCCGGAGACCCTGTTATGCTGCCAACCACCCAAGATTTTAATGAGGCCAAATTGAGACTTGAAGGACAAAATGGCTTATTCTGCCCCTCATGGTACAATTGTTATTTGGATTATAATTCACTGACTCAGGATAGAAACAATGCATAATGGAATACACAAAATAATCGGCTTCATTTTTAAATGATGCCGATTATTATTTTTACTAAAAAATTGAGGTGTTCCCCCTGAAGTAATGAACATGCCCGTCGTTATAGGTCGTTGTGCCTATATAGGTGTGAATATGGCCGTGATTTACGGGGATTGCCGGTGCAGTGTTTACGCTGAATCTGTGGGTGTGGCCGTTGGTAAATGTCGTTACTGCAGCTATATTGTGAACGTGTCCCGGAGTATTGGGCTCTGGGGAAGATACTCCGTTGTAAAAGTGTCTGTGGTTGTCATTTACGGTGGTGGGGCCTTCAAAAGTATGGGTATGGATACCTAACATTATAAAATCACCTCTTTAATAATTGTTTTTAGTATTTTATGTCTTCAAATATCCTTTGCCACTGTTTTATATTTTTTTCAGATATATGAGAGCCTTCACATGACCACCGGGGATGGTGCTCCTTGTCCACCGGGGGCGGTTCTCCGCGGACACTTGATGACAATACCCCCGTCCCCTTGTCATACGTCCCCTTGTCATAAATTTTTTTCAAAAAACCCCTTGCAAATTTTTTTGGTAATGATATAATTACATTAAGGTCAAAGAAAGTCAAAGTCAAAGACAGTTAAGGACAAACCAAAGACCAAAGTGAGGAGGGATGACTTGTCAAAGCTAAGTGATATAATTGAAGCTTTCATAAAAGAAATGTTGGATGCCAACAATAATGATGCAATTGAAATTCAAAGAAATATTTTAGCACAGCAGTTTGATTGTTCTCCTTCACAAATCAATTACGTTTTGACCACCCGCTTTACCAATGACAGAGGATATCTTGTGGAAAGCAGAAGGGGAGGAGGCGGATATATAAGGATTTTCAGGGTCCGGTCCTCGATGGAGGATGAACTCAAGCGTATATTGAATGAAACCATAGGAGACAGCATCACTTTAAATAAAGCCATTGATTTAATCGATGCATTTTTGGAAAGAGATATAATTAGCCAAAGAGAAAAAATAATTATGCAAAGCGTTTTAAGCGACAGGGTTTTGAATCTTGTTGCCTATGAGGACAGAAACAGGCTGCGGGCCGACCTTTTGAAGGAAATGATATTGGTAGCAGCGGAAAACAGTGATTATTAACCGATGGGAGGGGTATAAATGCTTTGTAACGAATGCGGCAAGAATGAAGCCAATGTCCACGTTACACACATAATTAACGGGAAGAAGACGGAAAGCCACCTGTGCGAAGAATGTGCAAAAAAGAACCAGGCAATCTTAAATTCAAATTTTTCAATGGAAAACTTGTTCTCGGCCATGCTGAACAATACCTTTAACAGTAAAACCTACTTACCTGCCAAGGGATGCTCAAACTGCGGCATGACATACGAAAGTTTCAGGAAAACCGGAAAATTCGGATGCAGCCACTGTATCGATTCATTCAAGGGCAGACTGACACCTGTAATAAAAAGCATACAGGGATACGACAGACATACGGGTAAAATCCCCAAGAGGGCAGGAGGAGACTACAAGCTTCAAATTGATATACAAAGATTGAAAAGTGAATTGAGGGCTGCCGTTGACAGGGAGGAATACGAACTTGCGGCAGAACTGAGAGATAAAATCCACGCCTTGGAAAAGAGAAAGGGGGATGCTTAATTTGGAAAATAAGGGTATTGTAATTACCAGCAGGATAAGGCTGGCAAGAAATTTAAAAAATTATAAATTCCCCGTGAACATGACCGAAGAAGAAGCAAACTCCGTTATAGGAGAAATAAGCAATGCTGTAAGCAAGTATGATAAGGGGTACAGGCTGACCTATATGAAGGACCTGTCCGATATCAAGAAAAATTCATTAATTGAAAATCACATCATTTCCCCCGCTCTGGCAAACAAGAAGGATACAGGCGCATTTCTCCTGAGTCCGGACAGAAGGGTTTCTATTATGATTAATGAGGAAGACCACATAAGGATCCAAACCTTGGGAGACGGCCTATCCTTGAAGGAGTGCTGGGAGCTGAGCAATGAAGTGGATGATGTTATAGAGCAAAGTGTTGACTATGCATTTGACAAGGATTTAGGATACATTACCTGCTGCCCCACGAATATAGGAACCGGTATGAGGGCATCCGTAATGCTGCACTTGCCCGCCCTGTCCATAACGAATCAAGTTGATAAACTCTTGTACGGGGTTTCCCAATTGGGGGTTGCGGTTAGGGGGGTATACGGCGAAGGTACCAAATCAATGGGCCATTTGTACCAAATTTCAAACCAGGTAACCTTAGGGGCTTCGGAAGAAACATTGATAGAAAAAATCAATCAAATAGTGATGCAGATAATTGATAAGGAAAAGACTACACGTGACCACCTTTACAAGAATAATTACGATGAGCTTGAAGATGACTTTTACAGGGCATACGGCTTGCTAACCAATGCCAGAAAGATGCCGGCAGATGAGGCAATGAAGCTCTTGTCCCTCATAAAGTTAGGAAGTGAAATGGGAATAACCCCAATGGTTAAAGGCAAGAATATATACCAGCTGATGGTATGGATTCAGCCTAACAATATTTCAACCATAGAAGGAAAAGAGCTATCAGTAAAGGAAAGAGATAAAAAAAGAGCTGAAATAATCAGGCGCGAACTCTTGCGTTAAAGAAAAACATGAAAAGGAGATGAAAGAAATGATGGGAGGATTAAATAATTCTGCAAGAAATGCATTAGCCCTTGCCCAGGAAGAAGTGAAAAACTTCAGACAAAATGTTCTGGGAACCGAGCATATTCTCTTGGGGCTGATGCTTGAAGAAGAAAGTATAGCCGGAAAATTGCTGAGAGATAAAATAAGTGTCGATAAAGTGAGAGAAATAATTAAAAATTCTACAGGTATGGGGGATTCCGTGCCCGAGTATATCAACATAAGCCCAAGGAGCAAGTATATTATTGAGCTTGCAAGACAAATTGCAGCCCAGCTTAAAATGCCCTATGTGGGCTCGGAGCATATTTTACTGGCCCTTATAGAGGAAGGAGAAGGAATAGGAGCTCAGATCATTAAGTCTGCCGTAAGTTTAAGGGATTTAAAAAATGAAGTCCTTATGGCTATACAAGGCGGAGGAGGCCACGAGCAGATTAACCCCGATATGGGAGGAGGCATGGGACAACAAGACCCAGCTACCAAGACCATCGACAAATACGGCACCGATTTAAATCAGCGGGCAAAGGAAGGCAGGCTGGACCCGGTTATAGGAAGAGAGGATGTAATCCAAAGAGTTATTCAAATCTTATCAAGGAGAACAAAAAACAATCCCTGCCTGATTGGTGAGCCGGGAGTCGGCAAGACAGCAATTGCCGAAGGATTGGCTCAGGAAATCATAAAAGGAAACGTTCCTGAAACCTTGAAGGGTAAGCGGGTTATTACTTTGGATATGGCAGGAATGCTGGCAGGAGCAAAATACAGGGGCGAATTTGAAGAGAGGCTTAAAAATGCCATTGATGAAATAAAGGCAGCAGGGAACATCATCCTCTTTATAGATGAGATGCATACAATAATCGGCGCGGGAGCCGCAGAAGGGGCAATTGATGCATCCAATATTTTAAAACCCGTCCTGGCTAGAGGCGAGCTCCAGGTTGTGGGTGCAACTACCATAGATGAATACAAGAAACATATTGAAAAGGATGCTGCCCTTGAAAGAAGGTTCCAGCCCATTACGGTTGAGGAGCCGACTGTTGAAGATACAGTGAAAATTCTTAAAGGCTTAAGGGATAAATACGAAGCCCATCACAAGGTGGCAATCACCGATGAGGCTATAGATGCAGCCGCAAATCTTTCCCACAGGTATATTTCAGACAGGTTTCTGCCTGACAAGGCGATAGATTTAATTGATGAAGCGGCTTCGAGGGTAAGGCTGAGGTCATCCACGGCACCTAAAGAATTAAAGGAATTGGAAGAAAAAATAAAGGAAATTGACACCGAGAAAAAGACTGCCATAAACAACCAGGATTTTGAAAAGGCAGCTTCATTGAGGGATGAAGAAAGGAAGCTGTCAGAAGAGCTGGATAGGCAAAAGAAATTATGGGCTGCACAAAATGCAAGAGACATTAAAATCGGATACGAAGATATTGCCGATGTAGTTTCACAGTGGACCGGGATTCCGGTTACAAAGCTTCAAGGGGATGAATCGGAAAGACTCCTCAACATGGAGGAAATCCTCCACAAGAGGGTCATTGGCCAGGAGCCTGCCGTTGAAGCCTTGTCAAAGGCAATCAGACGGTCAAGGGTTGGTCTTAAAGACCCTAAAAAACCCATTGGTTCATTTATCTTCTTAGGGCCTACGGGGGTTGGCAAAACAGAGCTTTCAAAAGCCTTGGCAGAAGCCATGTTCGGAGACGAGGACGCAATGATAAGGGTTGACATGTCTGAATACATGGAAAAGCATTCAGTGTCAAAAATGATAGGTTCTCCTCCAGGATACGTGGGCTTTGATGACGGAGGCCAATTAACCGAAAAAATAAGAAGGAAGCCATACTCGGTAATCTTGTTTGATGAAATTGAGAAAGCCCACCCGGATGTATTTAATATCTTGCTTCAGATACTTGATGACGGCCGCCTGACCGATGCAAAGGGAAGGACGGTAGACTTTAAAAACACCGTGGTTATAATGACATCCAATGTGGGGGCAAGCACCATCAAGAAGCAAAAAACCTTAGGCTTTAAGGCAGGTGTTTCAGATGAAGAAAAAGACGAGTACGAAAAAATGAAGGAAAATGTCTTGAGTGAATTAAAAAGAACCTTCCGTCCCGAGTTTTTGAACCGTATTGATGAAATAATCGTCTTCCATTCATTGAACATGGATCATATAAAAGAAATAGTTGCCTTGATGATAAACAACTTGTCAAAGCGTCTCGATGAGATGAACATCCATATCAAAGTGGATGAAAAGGCCATGGACCTTTTGGCTCAAGCAGGATTTGACCCGGTATTCGGGGCAAGGCCTCTCCAAAGAGAAATCAGGAGACGAATCGAAGACAGGTTATCTGAGGAGCTTCTCAAAGGTACAATACAGAAATCCGACACAATCATGATTACGGCAGATGATAAGGAATTGATTTTTACCAACGAAAGATAATCGCCGCAGGTTCATCTGGAGTCAGGCGAAAAAAATACCACTTTGTTGAGAAGTGGTATTTCATTATTTAAAAATTTTTTATGTAAGCATTGATTTAACGAACCAGATGTTTTTGCTGCAGCCTGCAACATGGCCTTCAAATTCTCCTACTACTTCAAAGTCTCCGTCTTCATCTGCTTCATTTCGGATTTCTGTTGCTAATCTTTTCATTTCCTTCAGATATTCTAAAACCCTTTCAAGAGCTTCACGGCATGTGAACTCATCGGTGGACAACTCTTCAATTGTAGCATTTTCAAGATAGTCCGAAAGCTTAACCAAGGGTTTTTCCCCTTTCATCTTCAACAGCTCAGCTACAGCGTCATATTTTTCAAAGAAATCATCATATAATCCTTCTGTGAATTCGTGAATTTGCACAAATTGTTTGCCTGTAACATTCCAGTGGATATTGTGTAAGTTTGCATTTAATACAGCTAAATTTGATAGGTATGCATTTAATTTTTCGTAGTTTCTCATATTTTTTCCTCCCATTATTTTTTCTTATTATCATATATACCCATTTTTTGCATCTTTAAACATTTTAAAAAACCCCTTGACAAAGATTTCAATTCGTATATAATGAAAAAAACAAATATTTTGCGATGACGGGAAGAGTAATTTATAGTCGGAGTCACAGAGAGATAGCGGCGGTGAGAGTCTATTACAATGATTATAAAGGAAGAACATCCCCGAGCCTTTGACCGAAACTGCCCCTGCAGGAGTAGACTCAAACGCATCCGAGCGTTAAAGCGGCTAAGACATGTCAGTGTCTTTTGAGAGAGCTTATATGCGAATATATGCTAATTAGGGTGGTACCGCGAAATTCAACTCCTTTCGTCCCTTACGGGATGAAAGGAGTTTTTGTGTATTCATAGCATTGACAAGCAATTGCAGTTTAAAATTGAAAATAATTATATATGAAAGGAATAATTAGTATGTTGAGACCAAATGAGTACCGCACTCACACATGCGGAGAACTGAGAGAAAGCGATATAGGAAAGAAAGTCAGGGTATCGGGATGGCTTGAAAATGTAAGAGACCACGGAGGGGTTAAGTTTGCAGACCTAAGAGACCAATACGGCCTTGTGCAGGTTGTGGTTGAAGATGAAGAAATGCTGGACGGGATACCTAAGGAAAGCTCAATCATGGTAACGGGAACCGTGATTGAAAGAGATGAAGATACGATAAATAAAAAGCTTGATACGGGATACATCGAAATCGTGGCTGAAACAATAAGTGTCCTCGGAAGAGTGAGAAGCCCTCTTCCTTTTGAGGTTGCCTCATCGAAAGAAATAAAAGAAGACTTGAGGTTAAAATACAGGTTTTTAGATTTAAGAAACAGGGAGGTTCAAAAGAATATCATCCTCCGGTCCCGGGTCATATCTTTTATCAGGACCAAAATGACTGAGCTTGGTTTTTTGGAAATTCAAACCCCTATCTTAACATCCTCTTCACCGGAAGGAGCAAGGGATTATATTATACCCAGCAGGAAGCATCCCGGAAAATTCTATGCCCTCCCCCAGGCCCCCCAGGTGTTTAAACAGCTTTTGATGGTATCAGGATTCGACAAGTATTTCCAAATAGCTCCATGCTTTAGGGATGAAGATGCCAGGGCAGACAGGTCTCCGGGAGAATTTTATCAGCTTGATTTTGAAATGTCATATGCCGGCCAGGAGGATGTATTCTTGGTTGCGGAAGAGGTCCTCTATGAAACATTTTCGAAGTTTTCTGACAAGCAGGTATCAAAGCCTCCCTTTAAGAGGATTCCTTACCAAGAAGCAATGCTGGTATACGGCTCGGACAAACCTGATTTGAGAAACCCTCTTAAAATTATTGATATAAGTGACTTGTTTGAAAAAACGGACTTTGCCCCCTTCAGGAAGAAGACGGTAAGGGCAGTCAATGTGCCTGATTGCACATCCCAGCCAAAGCGCTTCTACGAAGAAATGCTTGAATTTGCAACAAAAATTGGCATGAAAGGCCTTGGCTATATAAAGGTTGATCCTGAAATGAAATACCAAGGACCTATTGACAAGTACCTAACCGAGGAAGACAGAAGGGAATTAGCTGACAGAGCAGGACTCAGACCGGGTGATGTATTGTTTTTCATTGCGGATACAAAAGACCGGGCACCAAAGCTTGCGGGACAAATAAGGACTGAATTAGGGAAGAGGCTTAAATTAACAGATGAAAGCAGGTATGAAATGTGTTTCATCACTGATTTTCCCATGTATGAAACAGATGAAAAAACAGGTAAAATTGCCTTTACCCACAACCCCTTTTCAATGCCCCAAGGCGGCTTAAAAGCCCTGCTTGAAAAAGACCCTCTTGACATTGTGGCCTTTCAGTATGATATTGTATGTAACGGGGTTGAACTTTCATCGGGAGCCGTAAGGAACCACGATTTGGACATAATGATTAAGGCATTTGAAATAGCAGGCTATACAAGGGAGGACCTGGAAAATAAATTTACTTCTTTGTTCAACGCATTTAAATACGGGGCACCTCCCCATGCAGGGATGGCTCCCGGAATCGACAGAATATTGATGCTGCTTACGGGCGAAGACAACATTAGGGAGGTTATAGCCTTCCCCATGAACAACAACGCCCAGGATTTATTGACAAATGCACCATGTCAGGTTACAGAACAACAATTGAGAGAAGTTCATATAAAATTGAGGTAGGTGAAAATATGATAACTAAGGAAGAGGTTTTGCGGATTGCAAAAATAGCCAAATTGTATGTGAAAGATGATGAAGCTGACCGGCTGATCGAGGATATGTCAACAATAATAGACTATGCAGATGCCATTAATGCCATTGTTGAGGACAGAGATGTTGAATTCGATGATATAAACAATATCGCCAATGCATACAATGAAGATGTTGTTTTACCTTCTTATGACCGGGATGAGATTTTAAAGAACAGAGAAGGCGGAGAAAACGGGTATTTCTTAGTCAGGAAGAGCCTGAGGGGGTGACAATTTGAGTAAAATTAAAAAACTTCAAAAATTATTGGAATCAAAAGAAATTACCTGTGCGGAACTGACGGAAAGATACTTGCAAAATATTGAAAGGCAAAACAAAACAATAAATGCATACATCAAGGTAACGGCTGAAGAAGCCCTTGAAACTGCTAAGAAGGTTGATGAAAAAATTGCAGCCGGAGAAAAACTGATGCCCCTGGAAGGGATTCCTATGTCCCTAAAAGACAATATATCAACCAAGGGTATTGAAACAACATGCTGCTCAAAGATGCTCCAGGGCTATTGTCCCATATATGATGCCAGTGTTTGGGAAAGTCTGAAGAATCAAAATTCCGTCCTCCTGGGAAAGACTAACATGGACGAGTTTGCTATGGGCTCATCCTGCGAAACCTCAATCTTTGGAGTGACATTGAATCCTCGCAATACTGATTATGTGGCAGGAGGAAGCTCGGGCGGGGCTGCAGCGTCAGTTGCAGGAGATATGGCGGTATTTGGCATAGGGTCCGATACGGGCGGCTCCATAAGGCAGCCCGCAAGCTTTTGCGGTTTAGTAGGATTTAAGCCCACCTACGGCACTGTTTCAAGGTACGGACTCATTGCTTATGCTTCAAGCTTGGACCAGATAGGCCCCATAACCGGTTCCGTGGAGGATGCCGCAATAATTTACGACTGCCTGTCTTCTTATGACCCAAAGGACTCCACATCAGTCGGCAGCAAAACCGGCACCCGGGATAAAATAAAAGACAGTATTAAGGGCATGAAAATAGGGATAATTCAAGAGTTCTTTGATGGAATAAACAAAGATGTAAAAAGCTCTTTGGAAGAAGCTATAAGAGTATACCAAGACGCCGGTACCCAAATAGTACCCTTTGAGATGCCCAAGCTTAATGCGGTCCTTCCTGTTTATTTTATTATTTCATGTGCGGAAGCATCATCTAACCTAGGCAGGTATGACGGGATAAGATACGGATATACAAGCGACGCCTATAAGGATATAAATGAAATGATATGCAAGAACAGGAGCGAAGGCTTCGGCAAGGAAGTGCAAAGGAGGATCCTGCTTGGAACCTATGCCCTTAGTTCAGGAAAATATGATGCATATTATAAGAAGGCACAAAGCTTGAGGTATTCAATCATCAGGGATTTCAAGAAAATATTTGAAAACTGCGACCTTATCCTCACCCCTTCAGTGCCTGTGACAGCATATAAGAAGGGGCAGGCCTTGGTCGACCCCATAGAAATATATATGATGGATATCTGTACCGTCCCGGCAAACATAGCAGGCCTTCCTGCGGTTTCGGTTCCATGCGGGTTTGACGAAAACAACCTCCCCATAGGCATGCAGCTGATAGGAAACAATTTCGAAGATTATAAGGTGCTGAATGCAGCATATCAGTTTGAGAAACTTACAGGGGAGAGCTTCCTGAGACCGGAGGTGGAAATATGAGTTATGAATTAGTTGCAGGCTTGGAAACCCATGTTGAATTATCTACGAAAGCTAAAATATTCTGTCAATGCACGACAGAATTCGGAGGGGACCCAAACACCCACTGCTGTCCCATATGCATGGGAATGCCGGGAACCCTGCCCAAGCTAAATAAAAAAGTGGTTGAATATGCAGTTAAGGCAGGCCTTGCCACAAACTGCAAAATAAGAAATGTTTCAAAGATGGACCGGAAGAACTATACCTATCCGGACCTGCCCAAGGCATATCAGATTTCTCAATTTGACAAACCCATCTGCTATGACGGATATATTAAGCTCTCCTCAGGGAAGAACATCAGAATTAACAGGATTCATATTGAGGAAGATGCAGGCAAGCTGATTCATGAAGGAGGAGACACCTATATCGATTACAACAGGGGAGGTGTTCCCCTGATTGAAATTGTAACGGAACCGGATTTCAGAAGCATTGATGAAGTCATTGAGTATTTGGAAAAATTGAGATTAATCATGAAATATATAGGTGTATCGGATGTCAAGATGCAGGAAGGGTCCCTGAGGTGTGATGTTAATATATCCGCAAGGAAGAAGGGGGATGAAAAGTTCGGAACCAGGACGGAAATAAAAAACATGAACTCCCTTAACTTCATAGCCAAAGCTATGGAATATGAATTCAACAGGCATGTGGATATCTTGGAAAGCGGAGGCGTGATAGACCAGGAGACCAGGAGGTATGATTCTGCCCTTAATATCACCGAAAGCATGAGGGATAAGGAAGACGAGGATGACTACAGGTATTTCAGAGACCCTGATTTGGTCAATATCATTATTTCAGAAGAAGAAATAAACAAGCTGAAAGTAGAACTTCCCCAGCTGCCGGATAAAAAATTGGATATATTCATGAATGAATACGGTCTTCCCAAGGATGACGCTGACCTTTTAATAAAATACAAAAAGATAGCTGAATACTTTGAAGAAGCAAGCAAGGGCATAAAGAACAAAAAGCTGGTTTCAAACTATATCCTGAGCCAGGTATACAGAAGGATGCCCACGGATTCAGATAAGGAAGAATGTTCTGTTTCCTTACCTCCCAAGTACCTGGGTGAGCTGATTTCTTTGCTTGAAAACAAAAAAATCAATTCAAGCATGGCCAGCCAGGCACTTGAAAAAATGCTTGACACGGGAAAGCCCGTGAGTGAATTTATATCTAAAAAGGATATGGAAGGGATAGACGAGGGTCTTCTTAGAGAAATTTGCCTGAGAGCAGTTGATGAAAATAAGGAAGCCGTGGAGTCCTACTTAGGAGGCAAGGAAAAGGCCTTCGGGGCCATCATCGGATATATAATGAAAGAAACCAGGGGAAAGGCAGACCCGCAAAAAGCAGCAGAAATCGTAAAAGAAATAATCAAGACATCCTAAGCACTTTTGGGGACGGTTCTTTTCGTTCTCCAAAATTTGTCGGCAAGAGTCGAATATGACAAGGGGACGTATGACAAGGGGACGGGGGTACTGTCATATTGATTTACTTATCTGAGTATATTTCTTGGGGCGATTCTTTATGGGGATATTTTCACATTGATTACTTATCTGTGAATATTTATTGGGACGATTCTTTTTGTAATAAGAAGCAAAAAGAACCGTCCTTATATTTTTCTAAGAATGAAAAGAACCGTCCCTAAAAATTTTCGAGAACGAAAAGAACCGTCCCCAAAATTGCATATAGCAATTGAAATTATCATGCATATACTAATGAGAGAATAGAAAGGAGAAATATATGTATGATAATTCATGTGGTTCAGCCCGGCGAAACCATATTTTCGATTGCCGCCCGGTATAATATATCACCCCAGAAAATAATCATAGATAACGAGCTTACGAATCCCAATGCTCTCGTCCCCGGCCAGACTCTGGTAATCCTAATTCCGGAAGTCGTTCACCTAGTTCAGCCGGGAGAAACGTTGGCAGATATAGCCCAGGCCTACGGTACAACCACCGTAAATTTGCTGCAAATGAATCCCTTCATCGAATACGCGGATCAAATCCTACCCGGCGACCAGATTACAATCAGCAACAATGTAGAAAAAAGAGGCACCATATATACATTAGGATATACATATCCCCATATTGACAGAACAGTACTCTTGAAAACACTTCCTTATTTAACCTACCTGACCATATTTACCTACGGTATCACCGAAGAAGGACAACTGATAGACATTGAAGATGAAGATTTGATACGGATGGCAAGGGATTTTGGAGTAGCCCCCCTGATGCTCATTTCCACCCTGACCGAGGAAGGAACTTTCAGCAATGAATTGGCCCACATCATTTTAAACGATCCCGTAGTGCAAGACAACTTAATAGACAATGTCTTAGAAAACTTAAGAGCAAAAGGTTATGCCGGTTTGGACATAGATTTCGAATATGTTTTACCGGAAGACGAAGAAGCCTTTATTAATTTTATTCAAAAAGTTCATGACAGGATAAGTCCCGAAGGTTACATCCTATTCACCGCCTTAGCCCCCAAAACATCGGCGGACCAGCCGGGTCTCCTCTATGAAGCCCATAACTATCCCAGGATAGGCGAAGCTTCAGACAGGGTCCTTCTCATGACCTACGAATGGGGTTATACTTACGGTCCCCCCATGGCTGTTTCTCCCATTGACAAGGTGAGGGAGGTACTGGATTATGCCGTGACCGAAATACCAAGGGACAAAACCTACATGGGCATTCCCAACTATGGCTATGATTTTATCCTGCCCTATGTTCAAGGTGTATCAAGGGCAGATTCGGTGTCCAACGTAGAGGCTGTAGAGCTGGCATCAGAAGTAGGGGCAAATATTCAATATGATGAAGTGTCCCAGGCTCCCTTTTTCATATATTATGATGACCAAGGGAGGCAGCACAGGGTCTGGTTTGAGGATGCCAGGAGCATAATGGCAAAATTAGACCTCTACAGCGAATACGGGTTTGAAGGAGTGGGGTATTGGAATATTATGAGGTATTTTCCCAAAAACTGGCTCCTGGTAAGCAACCTGTATGATATAGCCAGGCTCTTGTGATATAAGCTTGCCATAAATTGGAATCATACCGAAAAATCAGCATATAAATAAGTAACAGGTATTGTAGGAGGTTTTTATGAACAATAAAAATTATAGGGTGATGAAGTTTTTAGAACCGGTTAATAAAAAAGACAAGTATAGGGGTTATGTTCGCCTGGACATGAGAGGAAACAGGGGAAATATGATTGTAGCTGCTGAAAATTTAGGTGATCCAAAATCAACAAGCGAAGTTTATTTATATAAGGATAAACACAACAAAATAAAGTTGGGAGACATAAACAATAAAAAGGGAATAATCAAAAAAATACTTACTTTCGGGAACACCAATGCAATCGAAGATTACAACCTATGTGCTGTGGTAAAGGATGGGAGAATAGTTTTGTACTCTAATTTATTCACCACATCAAGCCCTGATATTATAAGAAAATTGGAAGCAGCAGATGATGAACCTGAACCGGAAAAAGAAATACTGACAGTTAAGGAGGAAAAGGATAAGGAGCCGGAGGCAAAGGTATTTGTAGAAAAGGAACCTGTAAAGGGAAAAGAAGACAAAGAAGAAAGTGAGACGAAGGAAATTATAGAAGCTAAGGGCTTGAGTGAAATAAGAAAAGTGATGCAAGAGCCCCTTAAACCGGTTAAGGTGCCCATAAAAAAAGAAAAGGCAGAGGAAATTAAGCCAGAAAAGACAAAAGCCAAGGAAGAAGTCGAGGAAGCCAAAGAGGAGGCCAGTGCCCAGCAAAGATACAGGAACAGATTTGATGAAAAACTCTATAGAACACTGAAAGACTATAAAGAAACTGACCCCTTATCGGTAAAATTAAGAAATTTCACCTGGTGGTATATACCCTACGATGAGACAGGAATTAAAACCGGGATATTGCCCTATTACAATCAAATAATCAGCTCATACTATCCATATCCCATGTCCAGCCGGGTAACCACCTGTGTAAACCTCATGAAAAAGTACGGCCACTATATTTTTGGAATCTATAAGGAAAATGATGAAATAGCCAGGTATATATACGGAATACCGGGACAATTCACCAAGGAAGAGCAGCCTTACAAGGGGGTTACGGGATTTAAAAACTGGTCATATGCCGACAAGGAGTACAGCAAAGGAGAATACGGCTACTGGCTTGCCTTTGTAAATCCCAAAACAGGTGAAACTACAGACCCTCCCCGGGTTCAATTAGCCTAAGCTTAATTATTTAATTAAATATTACATTTTTAAGAACTCCTTTTGGAGTCAGGTTAAGATGTATGCTTTATCATCAGCCTGACTTCTGGGGGAGTTTTTAAATTTTAAATTGACTGATTTAAAAAAATATAATATAGTTAGTAAATAAATTTAAAAGTATTAAGTATCAAGGATGGATGTCAGTGAGATACAAGTATTTGATTTTTGACTTTGACGGAACTTTAGCGGATACGGAAGAAGCAAATTTCATAATATATCAAAAGTTAGCCGAAAAATACAATTTACGAAATATTACCTTGGACGAATTAGGGCATCTTAAAAAGATGAGTGCCAAGGACGTTATGACATATATTGAGCTAAAAAAAAGGTACCTGCCCTTTCTTCTAAAAAAAGGGAAAAAGCTTTTGACCCAAGACATTAAAAACGTAAGTCTCTGTAAGCCTGACATTTTTCATATAATAGGAAAACTGCGGGAAATGGGGATAAGAACAGCAATAATAACAACTAACTCCAAAAAAAATGTCAAGCTTTTTTTGGAAGCCCATAATGTGGATGCTATAGACTTGGTTGTCAGTGCAGCTATGTTTGGCAAAGAAGCAAAAATGAAAAAAATTGTGAGAAAAGGGAAGATAAGCCTTAGTGATTACCTTTATGTGGGAGACGAAATCAGGGATATAACGGCAGCAAGAAAGGCGGGCATGGATATAGCTTCGGTCGCATGGGGCTACAATACCGTAGAGAGCCTGAAGAGCCATAAACCGGATTATTTGATATATGAGCCCTCCCAGCTGATAGATATCGTCCGGGGTATAAATAATTAGACACCAAAGAATAAGGAGAAATGTATGGGAAAAATGATTTATTCAATAAAAGCAGAATACCACGATGTTGAAAGCTTAACCAAAATATTGGGTGACCACCCTGAAATACAATTCGTATCATTGATGGGGGTGGATATAGGCGGAAACGGAACAGACGAAAAAATCCCTGTTAAGTTGTTTATCAAGGATATGGAAGAAATGCTTAAGTACGGTATACAAACCGACGGGTCAAGCGTTGAATTGCAGGGTATAGCCGATTTAGGCGACGCAAGGGTGGATTTGCTGCCTGATACGGAATGCACCTGGTTTGTTGACTACAATTATGAATACTATAACGAGGAAAACGGCCTTCCCGTAGGCACCCTGAAAATTCCTTCCTTCATAATACACAATAATAAAATGGTATGTTCCCGGTCAGTCCTCAAAAGAGCCGAAGTTAATTTTAAGAAAGAAATATCCGGCCTGTTAAAAAAAGCTCCCCATATTGGGGAATCCTTAGGTTTCAAGTATGAAGACCTGGATGAAGTTTTATTGACTGTTGCTACAGAGCTTGAAATGTGGGTGAAAACACCGGAGCAAAGCGCTGATTTCGAAGAGCTTCATGCATCCCAGGTTTTAAAGGAGCAATATTGGAAAAGAACCATGGGGATGGTCAGGACGGTTTTGGAAAAAATAATGGGCCTCTTGGAGCTTTATGACCTGAAACCTGAAATGGCCCACAAGGAAGTGGGAGGCATTACCAATAAGATAGATGCAAAAGGAAGAATCACCCATGTGATGGAGCAGCTGGAAATTGACTGGAGGTTTTCAAGCCCCCTTCAGGCAGCCGATAATGAAATATTCATAAAAGAATTGATAGAGGACCAATTCAGACACCACGGCCTGGAAGTTCTGTTCAAGGCCAAGCCCATAGAAGGGGTGGCGGGCAATGGTGAACATACACACTTGGGAGCTGCAGTAAGACTTAAAGATGACAATAAGGTAAACCTCTTTTCACCCAAGGATATGAGAGATGATTACCTGAGTGAAATCGGCTATGGAGCCTTGATGGGAATACTTAAGAATTACGAGGTTATTAACCCTATTGTTTCTGCTACCAATGATGCCTTCAACAGGCTTAAGCCGGGATTTGAGGCTCCGGTGTGCACCGTAACCTCCTTGGGGGGAGCCAAGGATCAACCCTCCAGGAACCGGTCGGTACTTATCGGGGTTATAAGAAATATTGACAATAAGAATACTACAAGATTTGAGTTAAGGTCCCCCAATCCATACTCCAACACTTACCTTGTTGTAGCCGCATGTATCCAAGGAATGTTAGACGGCATCACATCCGTAATCGATGGAGGAATGGACTGCAAGATG
>JAAYOE010000047.1 GCA_012520455.1 Tissierellia bacterium | reverse complement strand
TTATCCATTGTCAACCGGCAATTTCTGCCAGGTTTTGCGCCCCTGCCTTTTGTGACAGCTTTGTTAGTTTATCACAGGCAAATTTTCTTGTCAAGCAGTTTTTCTACAAAATTTTGCTTGATTTTTAGGTGCTTTTTCCATCCTCCAAAAGAAGACAACTCCGATAGTTTAGCATGTATTTCAGATAATGTCAACAGTATTTTTATAAAAATTTTGCATAAAAAAAGAGCGGCATTGCCGCTCTATCGAATTTTTGGTTAAACCTATAGAATTCTTTGGTTTTATAAACTTTAATCCAATGGTTTCATAGTCGGGAACAATATTATATCCCTTATTGTCGGTTGGTTGGTTATTAACATAATAACTCTGTCGACACCGATACCAAGCCCGCCCGTGGGAGGAAGGCCTACTTCAATGGCATTGATGAAGTCCGTATCCATCATGTGGGCTTCTTCATCTCCGGCTTCCTTTTGCCTTACCTGGGCTTCAAATCTTTCCCTTTGGTCTATGGGGTCATTTAATTCCGAAAATGCATTGGCAATTTCCCAAGTGTTTGCAAATGCTTCAAATCTGTCGGTAAGTCTCGGGTCTTCAACATTTCTCTTAGCCAAAGGCGATATTTCCACAGGATGATGAGTTACAAAAGTCGGCTGCACAAGGTGTTCTTCACAGTATTTTTCAAACATTTCGCTTATTACATGGCCCCTGGTCATAAGGGGAGTAATTTCAATTCCTCTCTCTTTTGCGATAGCAATTGCTTCTTCATCTGTCTTAACTAAGTCAAAATCTACACCTGCATACTCTTTAACCATATCCTGCATCTTCACTCTTTTCCAGGGTGGAGTGAAGTCTATAATTCTGCCCTGATATTCAATTTTGGTTGTTCCTCTCGCTTTCTTTGCAACATATGCCACTATGTTTTCCGTTAAGGTCATCATATCATTGAAGTCTGCATACGGTTTATATACTTCCATGGCTGTATATTCAGGGTTGTGGTTTGCATCCATTCCTTCGTTCCTGAACATTTTTCCCATTTCATAGACCCCGTTTCCAAGGCCTCCCACCACAAGTCTCTTTAAAAACAATTCATTTGCAATACGCATATACATATCGATATCCAAGGTATTGTGATGAGTTATGAAGGGTCTGGCATTGGCTCCCCCTGCTATGGGGCTCAAAATAGGAGTCTCAACCTCTAAATACCCTTCTCCGTCCAAATATTCTCTGATACCTCTTATTATTTTATTACGCATTAAGAAAACTTCTTTTATTTCGGGATTAACTATTAAGTCCACATACCTTTGCCTGTATCTTATATCTATATCCTTTAATCCATGAAATTTTTCGGGAAGTGTTTGCAAGGATTTGGATAAAAGCTTAACTTCTTCTGC
The DNA here is from genome assembly GCA_012520455.1 of Tissierellia bacterium. Classification (GTDB taxonomy): domain Bacteria; phylum Bacillota; class Clostridia; order Tissierellales; family Sedimentibacteraceae; genus Sedimentibacter. Next base: position 12,788 of record JAAYOE010000047.1, on the reverse strand, counting down.
TTTTACGGAAATTTCACCTGTTTTAGTCTTGAAAACCACGCCTTTGACACCTATGATATCTCCAATGTCATAGGTTTTGAGCCAATTGTATTCTTCCTCCCCCAAGGTGTCTAATTTCGCAAACATCTGGATCCTGCCCAAATGGTCCTGGATGTCGTAGAAGCCGACTTTTCCCTGTCCCCTCTTTGACATGATTCTTCCGGCAATGGATACAAATTTCCCTTCCATTTCTTCATAATTATCCTTGATATCTTTTGAATAGGAGGTTACCTCGTATTTTGAAATTTTGTAGGGGTCCCTGCCGGCCTTGATTAAATCATTCAGTTTGTCAATCCTTATTTGCCTTAAATCTCCTGTTTGTTGTCCGTCCAATTTCTACACCACCTTATTTTTCATTTGTTATCTTATATTTTAAACAGTTAAAATTTTATACTTAATTTTTCCCCCTGCAGGAGACTCAACTTCGATTATATCGCCCGGTTTCTTTTCCAAAAGTGCTTCTCCTAAAGGTGAAACATTTGAAATCTTTCCTTTAAAGGGGTCTGCTTCGGCCGAACCTACTATGGTATATTCCATTTCTTCGTCAAATTCCAAATCCTTTATTCTAACCTTTGATCCTATGTTGACAACTCCGTTTTTCTTTGTTGTGCTTATTATCTTGGCATTTTTTATCATATTTTCAAGCTTTGCTATTCTTGCTTCAACGTTTGCTTGTTCGTTTTTAGCCTCATCATATTCGGCATTTTCGCTTATGTCTCCAAAAGCTAAGGCTGCCTTGATTTTTTCGGATATTTCTTTTCTTTTTACTAATTTCAGCTCTTCCAATTCCCTTTTTAATTCTTCCAAACCCTCAAGCGTAATCAGAGTTTCATTATTTCTCATATTATTGCTCCTTTTAATGATGTAGCTATATTCTTGCATACCATCCGATATATATTTTATTTTATTATCATTTTAGTATATTATGATAATTTGATAACGAATCTTTCGATTAATTAACACATTATAAACAAGTAACCGGCTATTGTCAAGATTTTTGTTAATTTTAGCCGTTAATCTTGATGTAGTCATCTAAAATCTTAAATAATTCTTCCCCGCGGGTAATAACATTTATGCTTTTTCTCACTTCCGAAGAATTCTTCATCCCCTTTAAGTACCAGGCAGCAAATTTCCGCATTTCCAGGATTGCTTTTTTTTCGCCGGATTCCTCAATCAGCATTAAGGCATGCCGCTTAATCATATTAATTCTTTCTTCAGGTGAAGGGGTGAAAAGTTCGGTGTCCTTGTTTAAAACTTTAACCGTATTCATTATCAGCCAAGGATTCCCCAAAATCCCCCTGCCTATCATCACAGCATCGCAGTTTGTTTCTTCAATCATTTTGACGGCATCCTGAGGACAGTATATATCTCCGTTGCCTGTGACCGGGATGTTAAGGTTTTTTTTGACTTGACCGATTATTTTATAGTCGGCCTTTCCTGCATAAAACTGGTCTCTGGTTCTTCCGTGAACAGTTATCATGTCCAGGCCGTTATATTCCAAAATCTTTGCAAATTCCACGGCATTGATGGAATCTGAGCTCCAACCGGACCTTATTTTGGCTGTAAGGGGTTTGTTGGATACATTTTTTATTTTGTTGATGATTTTTCCTGCCAACTCAGGTTCCTTCATGAGATAACACCCATCTTTGTTTTTAACTATCTTGGGAGCCGGACAGCCCATGTTCACATCGATTATATCGATATCGGGCCTGGTGTTTATGTATTTTTCGACAACATAAGACATAATATCAGGATCGCTTCCAAATATCTGGACTGACACAGGCCTGTTGTTTTCATTGATTTTCATCAGGTCTTCAGTTTTTTTGTCCTGATAATACAGTCCTTTTGCACTGATCATTTCGGTATGGACAAGGCCTGCTCCCATTTCTTTGCATATGGTCCTGTATGTTATATCTGTCACCCCTGCCATTGGAGCAAGGACAACATTGTATTTTAGTTCAATTTTTCCTATTTTAAGCTTCTTCATATTGTATTATTGCATCTCCCGGGCTTAATGCTTCTTCTTCGCCTTTTTCATTGATAACGATAAGCCTTCCGTCACAGTCAATATTTTTAGCGACAACTTTTCTTGTCGTCTTTCTGCCCCTCTTTGTTACTCCTATCTCTTTGTTGGTATACACCAAACTCTTATTGCAAATATCGACAGCATTTGATACCTTTCCTGTATTTATTATTTCCTTATAATGGTTTTCGATTTTGCTTAATATTGCACCTATAAGGATTTCTCTTTCCACATCTTCGTCTTTTTCCGATTTTATGGAACTAATCTTTATGTCACTCATTTCTTCATCCATGTTTACATTTATATTTAAGGATAATATTATGCCTGACCCCTTTCCTCCAAGGTCGGATTTCACGGATGAAAAAACTTTTTCATTAATTAAAATATCATTGGGCCACTTTATTCGGCAGTCCAAGCCATACAGGTCTTCTACGGATTTCAAAACAGACGAGCACCCCACAAGATCCATTAATGGAAGGAGGTAATTTTCAGTCACCGACTTTAAAATTATGCTCAGGTAAATATTTTTATCCGGTGAACAAAACCATTCACCGGCGGGTCTTAATGATTCCGATTGGTCTTCTGCCAGTATTATTGTTCCGTCAGGACAAGATGCAAATATATTTTTGGCCTTTGTCAGGGTTGAATCCAGGCTGTCATATTGTATGATAGACCGGCCTATTATATTAGTATTTAAGCTTCTGCTGATTTTGTTTAAATCATACATTTAAATCCCCCGGTTTATTAATTTATGCAAGAGATAAAATATCATCTATATTAAAAAGAAGGTCTTTTACTTCATCTAAGGTTAAGTCTCCCATATGGGCAATTCTGAATGTTTTTTCTTTTAAACTGCCATAGCCGTTGGAAATGGCAAACCCTCTTTTGCCCAATTCTTCGTTCAGGTTTTTGACACTTATCTGTCTGATATTATCAACCGTGGTCAAGGTGACGGAGGCATGCTTTTCATCGGCAAATAAGGCAAAATTCTTTTTAGCCCAGGTCCTTGTATATTCGGCCATGGCTAAATGCCTTTCAAACCTGTTCTCCATCCCTTCGTCCATTATCCGGTCCAATTGATAATTCAGGGCAAACATCAATGACAGGTTTGGGGTTGACGGATACTGATAATCCTTCTTTTTGATTGTATCATACAAGAGGACCAAATCTAAGTAATATCCCCTGTTTTTTACATACCTTGCCTTTTCTGCAGCCCTCTCGGATATGGTGCACATGGATAGTCCCGGGGGCAGGCCAAAAGCTTTTTGTGAAGATGTTATGCATATATCTATTCCAAGTTTATCTGTCTCTATTTTTACCCCTCCGGCAGAGCTTACCGCATCAACACAAAAAATTACATCCGGATATTTCTTCATGACCCGGCTTATTTCATCAAGGGGGTTCATTACACCCGTTGATGTTTCATTGTGAGTTATTGCAACCAAATCATACTTGCCTGTCTTTAAGGCATCATCTACCATATCGGGGCTTGTGACGGTTCCCGGTTCAGATTTGAACAAATCAGCCTCAATCCCGTTTGAAACAGCCATCTCATGCCACCTGTCGCCAAATGACCCTATTGAAAAAATTGCAGCCCTTTCTTTGGTACAGCATCGTACTGCAGCCTCCATCAATCCCGTACCCGAGGATGTTGACAATAAGATTTGATTTTCCGTATAAAACAACCTCTTGAGTTTATTTGTAATATCTCTTTGAAGATTAGAGGCATCTTTGCTTCTGTGACCAATCATGGGGGTTGCCATTTTGTTTAAAATTTCTGCCCTCACCTCAACCGGTCCCGGAATGAATAACTTTTTGTGCATGGTTTCCCTCCGCTCTCATAATGATATAATTTCTTTCTCCATTTATATAACTTTATTAATTTTATGTCAAGTTGTAATTTTCAGCAATGCCTTGAGAAAATAACTGATTTATTTTTTAATTTTTTACATTTTGCTATTGACAAAGCTTATGTATTAGTGTACTATTCTACTATGACACTAATACACGAGGGAAGGTGATAAATTGGAATTCAACAATAATATACCCATATATTTGCAAGTCATGGAAAGAATCAAGCAGGATATTGTTTCGGGAAAGCTTAAACCCGGCGAAAAAATGCCGTCATCAAGGGATTATTCATATGAGTTGGGAATAAACTTCAATACCGTTGCAAGAGTATATAAGGAGTTGGAGAATGAAAAAATCTTATTTACAAAAAGAGGTTTGGGAACATTCATAACAGAATCTAAGGAGCAAATTGAAGATTTGAGATATGCAATGGCAAAAAACCTGATTGCTACATTCGTAGAAGGAATGGAACAATTAGGTTACAGTAAAAAGGATATGATTAAGTTTATAGAAATTCAATATAACAATATAGAAAGGATTGAATGAATTGAGTCGATTAATAATTAATGAGCTGACAAAAAAATATTACAACAAAATTGCCCTGAGAAATGTTTCCTTGAATTTCGAGCAGGGTAAAATCTATGGCCTCTTAGGACCTAACGGAAGCGGCAAAACTACGCTTATGAAGGTTGTGGCGGGTCTCCACAAGCAGACAAGCGGTCATGTATTGATAAATGACCAGGACTTGTCCTATAAAACTAAGACTTATGTTTCATACATGCCTACAGAAAACTATCTTTATCCCTCCTTTAAGGTGGTTGACATATTAAAATTCTATAAGGATATGTATAAAGACTTCAGGTATGAATATGCTCTTGATCTTCTAAATAGTATAAATGTAAAACTTGATTATAAGATTTCCAATTTGTCTTCCGGGGAAACAGCCAAGCTGAAAACCGTCATTGCCCTATCAAGGGATGCAGACATATACCTGCTTGATGAACCTTTAAACGGTGTGGATGTTTTAGCAAGAGATACCATTATGGATATTATTACAAAGTCCTACGGTGAAAATAAAATAATTATTATTTCAACACATTTAGTCAGTGAAATCGAAAAGTTACTTGATACCGTGGTTTTTCTGAAAGAAGGAGCTGTCGAGCTTTTTTGCGATGCCGAAGAATTAAGGCAAGAAAGGCAGATGTCAGTTGAAGGAATATATAAGGAGGTATTCGGAAATGATTAGTTTAATAAAGTATGAGTTTATAAGGAAGTATAAATTGGCTTCTATGATACTGATTACAATGCTAGCATTGAACCTGTTCTTGCTTACTAAAGGAGCAGGCGGCAGTATGTCATTTCTTGTGGTATCACTTTTAGCCTTGTTTGTTTTTTACCTGGCGGATATTATAAAAATGTACAGCGATGACCTTAATAAGAAAACAGGTTACATGCTCTTTATGACACCTAACAGCGGATATAAAATCATATCATCAAAACTATTAACGGCAGTGATAGAAGGCTTTGCACTATTATTAGTATATTTTATCTTTATATTGATAAACGGAACATATATTATTATTTCAACGGGTAATGAAATTGATTACAGTCAAATAATAAAAGCTGTTGACAATTTATTGTCCGGCAGTCTTGGTTTCAACTTGGGCCATGTATTAGTATTTTTGCTGGCTGCCCTTGCATTTTTAATAGCATTTATTACAACGGTTTATACGGCTATGACAATAAGAAAAAGTATATTTTCCGAAATAAAATTTGGGGGGCTGTTTAGTTTCATAATATTTTTATTGATTAATTGGCTGCTTTCATTTTTATCAAGTAAATTCTATGATATTATTACTCCCTATTACAATACTGTCGATACTATATCCGGTACAGGCAGAGTTTCAGCCGGAGGATTAGCCATGATATTGCTTCCAATGATTGCTGTATTAATAATCCAGGCGGTTGCTTTAACAGGAATTTCAGGATATCTGTTGGAAAAGAAAATCAACTTATAATATAAAAGCCGATGTGGGGGGAATTATTCTCAAAGACTGCATAGCAGTAGGGAATCTTACCACAGGTGTAGGCAAAATAGATATTAATTGATTTCATCAGATATAAGAGCACTCATATGAGTGTTCTTTTTATTTCGTCTTTTTGTTTAAACTTGTCTAAAAGCAGGTATACTTATAATATAAGTGTTTAAGAATATAATTTATATCTTTAAAAGTATTTATTTTTGTCGTATACTTTAAATAAATAAAAAAATATATTTTGCCGGAGCTTTTATGAAAAAGAATGATTTACCTATTTATTTATACCATCAGGGTACAAACTATTATTCATATAAGTTTTTAGGCTCGCATATCATAGAAGATACAGGCACCTTTTTCAGAGTCTGGGCACCCAAGGCAAAAGCGGTACACCTTACGGGAAATTTTTGTGATTGGAAGAAAAGTCCCGACTATGAGATGAGAAAGCTTCCCGAAAGCAGCATATGGGAGATTTTTGTTCCCGGTTTGGGTGAAGGGGTGATGTATAAATACATAATTACCACCTCCGACGGTTCAACCCTCTACAAGTCAGATCCCTTTGCTTTTTCTTCCCAAACCAGGACGGAAACAGCTTCAATTGTTTACGATATAAATAAATACGCATGGAATGATGCCCCTTGGCTCGAATATAAAAAAAGAAGCAACTTATATGAAAGGCCCGTAAATATTTACGAGCTTAATCTGTCCTCCTGGAAGCGTAAAGAAAATGGAGACTTTTACACATACAAGGAGATAGCCCCCCTCTTGATAAAGCATGTTAAAGACCACTTTTTTACCCATATTGAACTCATGCCTATTATGGAACATCCTTTTGACGGTTCCTGGGGCTATCAGGTTTCGGGCTACTATTCTCCAACAAGGCGTTTTGGTGAGCCTGATGAGTTAAAGTACCTGATAGACCAGTGCCATCAAAATGGAATCGGGGTCGTTCTTGACTGGGTGCCGGGTCATTTTCCAAAAGACGAACACGGCTTATATGAATTTGACGGCAGCTTCCTTTATGAATACGAGGACAGGCAGAAAAGAGAAATTGAAAGCTGGGGAACCCGGAGGTTTGATTTCGGGAAAACCGAAGTACAATCATTCTTAATATCTAATGCCCTGTTTTGGCTGGATGTTTATCATGCCGACGGTTTAAGGGTGGATGCCGTAAGCTCCATGCTCTACCTGGACTATGATAAAAAAGAAGGCCAATGGACTCCGAATATTTATGGAGGGAATGAAAATTTAGAAGCCATTGCTTTTTTAAAAAAGCTTAATGAAGCCGTTTTTAAATATTATCCTCATACCATGATGGTAGCAGAGGAATCCACAGCCTGGCCCATGGTTACAAAACCCGCCTATTTAGGAGGACTGGGTTTTAATTTTAAATGGAACATGGGCTGGATGAACGACATGATTGAATACATGGAGACCGACCCCTTTTTTAGAAAATACAGGCACAAAAACATAACCTTTTCACTCCACTATGCTTTCAGCGAAAACTATATCCTTCCCTTGTCTCATGATGAGGTTGTCCACGGCAAGAAATCCTTGCTTGACAAAATGCCTGGACCTTATGAGGAAAAGTTTGCAAATGTAAGAGTTCTTTTAGGCTACATGATGGCCCATCCGGGTAAAAAGCTGAACTTTATGGGATATGAGCTAGGCCAGTTTACGGAATGGGATTACAATAAAGAAATTGAATGGTTCATGACAGATTATGAGTACCATGGAAAATTAAATACCTATATTAAAGAATTGAATGAGTTTTACCTTAAATCACCTGAACTCTGGGAAGTGGATTATTCCTGGAAGGGGTTTAAATGGATATCCAACGATGATTATGAGCAAAATATCATAGTCTTTAAGCGGATGGATAAAAGGGGGAGGGAGTTGATTGCGGCAGTTAATTTTTCTCCCGTGGAAAGGCAGAATTATTTGATTGGTGCAGACCAGGGAATTTACATTGAAGTATTCAATTCAAACAAGGCAGAATTTGGAGGAACAGGCACCGGCAACAGAGGAATAATAAAATCATCCCCGGGCTCCCTACACGGATATGAATCCTTCATATCATTGACCCTGCCCCCCCTTTCAATAATCTTTTTGAAGAAAGAAAAAGAAAACAATATGAACATAAAGGGAGGTCGAATTTATGAGATTGGCTAAAAAAGAATGTGTTGCCATGCTTCTTGCCGGAGGACAGGGCAGCAGACTGGGCGCTTTAACCGCTAAAATTGCAAAACCTTCTGTACCCTTTGGAGGCAAATACAGGATAATTGATTTTGCCTTATCCAATTGTACCAATTCCGGCATTGATACCATAGGCGTTTTGACACAATACCAGCCCCTGATACTGAATTCATATATCGGTGACGGAAAATCATGGGACTTGGACAGGATGCACGGAGGAATTCAAATACTGCCCCCCTACCAAAGGGTGGGTGACTCGGAATGGTACCTGGGGACGGCAAATTCAATTTACCAGAACATGGATTTCATAGACCAGTACCGGCCTGAATATGTGCTTATTTTATCCGGAGACCATATTTATAAGATGGATTATTCCCTGATGGTCGACTATCATAAGAAAATGGATGCCGATTGCACCATATCGGTGATAGATGTCCCCATAAAAGAAGCTTCCCGTTTCGGAATTCTAAGCTCGGATGAAAGCGGAAGAATTACCGACTTTGAAGAAAAGCCTAAAAGACCCAAAAGCACCCAGGCATCCATGGGCATATATGTATTTAAATGGAACAAGCTCAAAAAATATCTTGAAATAGACGATAAGAATCCTGATTCGTCAAATGACTTCGGCAAGGACCTCATCCCCTTGATGCTCAGGTCCGGCGAAAAATTATACGCCTACAAATTTACAGGTTATTGGAAGGATGTAGGCACCATTGATTCCCTGTGGCAGGCTAACATGGACCTCTTAGGCGAAAATGGCTTTGAATTGTCTGAGGAAAATTGGATAATCTATTCAAGACATGCGGAAAAACCCCCTCATTATACCGGCAGGGATGCAGTGATAAAGAATTCAATCGTCTCCGAAGGGGCGGTTATCCTTGGAACCGTTGAAAATTCAGTAGTATTTTCAGGAGTTACCATAGGAGAAAATGCCCTTGTAAAAGACTCTGTAGTAATGGCGGACGTAGTGATAAACAAGGATTGTGTAGTTAATTATTCAATAATAGACGAGATGGTAACAATCGGACCCGGCTTAAAAATCGGGAAACCCAAGGGAGAAGACTCCGAAATCACCGTAATACCGCGCGAAAGCGTAATAAATAACATGGGAGGGCTAGTATGAACGCTTTAGGAATTATTTTTTCGGATATGCAGGATTGGAGCATGACGGAATTGGCAGCCCACCGTTCAGTTGCGGCTATACCTTTCGGAGGCAGGTACAGGCTCATAGATTTTCCCCTTTCAAATATGGTTAATTCGGGCATCAATAAAATATACCTGATAACGAGCAGCAAGTACAGGTCATTGATGGAGCATGTTGGTTCAGGCAAGGATTGGGACCTGTCCCGAAAAAAGGGAGGCATCCTGGTCATTCCTCCTTATTCCTCGGGAGAAACCCACGGCCTTTATCAAGGAAGGCTGGATGCCTTAAAAAGAGTATTGGATTATATCACTTCCTCAAAAGAAAAATATGTCATATTATCTGACTCCGATATGATTTATAACATAAACTACCAGGATGTAATAAACTGCCATGAAGAAAAAGAATCTGACATCACTGCGGTTTACACCAAAACAAACATTAATAAATCAACTTCCATTCATAAAATCCTGTATGAATTTGACCAAGAAGGCAGGGCTGTTGATGTTTTGGTATATCCCGTCACAAACGGTACTTACAATGTGGGTTTAAACACATGGGTTATGAACAAGGATTTTTTAGAATCCCTCCTTTATGATGCTATTGCCAGAAATTACAAGGATTTCAGCTACAATGTCCTGTCTGCAAGGGTTAATTCCTTAAGGATTTACGGTTATGAATATACGGGGTTTTATGCCCATATTGACTCCTTGCAATCCTATTACGAAACCAGCATGAAACTTTTAAACATGGATAATCTGCAGAGTATCTTTTATTCAAAAATCGGACCCATCTACACCAAAACAAAGGATTCGGCCCCCACCAAATATTGCAGCGGGTCTCTTGTAAAGAATTCATTGATTGCCAACGGCTGCATCATCGAAGGAACCGTGGAAAATTCAATACTTTTCAGAAATGTCAGGATTGGAAAAAACGCTGTGGTTAAAAATTCAATTATCATGCAGCATGGCAGAATAGGGGATAACGCCAAATTGGACTCCATAATAACCGACACCTACGCTGTTGTAAACAAGGACAGGGTTTTGCTGGGATATTCAAATTGTCCCTTCTTTATAAAGAAAAACTCAGTTGTATAGGTGGTGATTTAATGAGTAAATTAAAAGTATTATACGCTGCATCCGAAGCTGCCCCCTTTATTGCAACAGGCGGGCTTGGAGAGGTTGCAGGGTCATTGGCCAAGGCCTTGGCCGAAAAATATGAGGACAAGATAGATATAAGGATAATCCTTCCCTTGTACCAGGGTATCGGGGACAGGACCGGCTTTGAATTTGTGGGAAAAACATCTGTTCCCCTTGCCTGGAGACAGCAGTATTGCGGTGTTTACAAAAAGGTTGAGAATAAGGTTACATATTATTTCATAGACAATGAATACTATTTTAAAAGAAGTGAATGTTACGGTCATTTTGACGATGGGGAAAGATTTGCCTTTTTCTCCAAGGCTGTATTGTTTATCCTGCCCATGCTTGACTTCATGCCCCATATTATTCATGCAAACGACTGGCAGACATCCCTGATTCCCATTTACCTGTCTACCAAGTATTCAAGCTATGAAGGCTACAGGGACATAAAATCAATTATAACCATCCACAACATTGAATACCAGGGGGTGTTCGATTTAAAGATTGCAGAAGATGTTTTTGACCTGCACGGGAAGGAAAAAGGTATAGTTGAATATAAAGGAGCTATAAACCTTTTGAAGGGGGCCTTGGAAACCGCTCATATAATAAGCACCGTCAGCCAAAGTTATTCAAAGGAAATTTTTGATGATTACCATGCCCGCGGGCTGGCTGAGATTATTCAAAAGAATTCCTCCAAGATAAGAGGGATATTGAACGGAATCGATACCGACAAGTACAATCCTGAAAAAGATGCTGAAATTTTTGAAAACTACAATTCAAAAACTATCCATAAGAAGTATTTAAATAAGAAGAATTTACAATCCTTAACTGGCCTTCCCCAGGATAAAGATATTCCCCTGATAGGAATAATATCAAGGTTGGTTAAACATAAGGGATTTGACCTGATAATTAATTCCATGGAAGAAATACTAAAGGAAAGGGTCCAGTTTATCATCTTAGGCAAGGGAGACAGGGGATATGAGCGGTACTTTGAGTATTTGCAGGAAAGCTACAGGGATAAAATCTACGTAAGAATAGGTTTTGATTCGGATTTCGCAAAAAAAATCTATGCAGGGGCAGATTTGTTTCTCATGCCGTCCATCAGCGAGCCCTGCGGCATAGCACAAATGATTTCCTCAAGGTACGGGACGATTCCCATTGTCAGGGAGACAGGGGGCCTCAAGGATTCAATCAAGGATGCAAGTCTTGGAGAGGGGAATGGTTTTACCTTCGTTGATGAAACACCTGAAGCCTTATGTGATGCAGTGAAAAGAGCCCTTAGGGTTTATGAAAATAAAGATGACTGGAAAAGGCTGGTTGAAACAGTCATGGAAGTAGATTTCAGCTGGGAAAAATCTGCAGAAAAGTATTATGAAATGTATAGGAGCTTAGTAAATATAGGAGAATGAAAGAATGACAAAAATCGATGCAAAACTCCTTAATCGTTTAGTTGATGAGGAAATTATTCGATATTGGAATACAGAACCGGAAAATGCCGGTTTAAATCAAATTTACAGGGCATTTTCAATAGTTATAAGGGATTTATTATTGAGGAAAAGAAATAAATTCAAAAAAATGGAGACCGGCCACAAGCAGGTTTACTATATATGCATGGAATTTCTGATAGGCAAATCTCTCAGAAACAACCTCTTTAATTTAGGTATTGAGGAAGAAGCCAAAGAAGCCCTGAAAAAATACAATGTTACACCTGAAGAATTATATGAAATAGAGAGGGACCCGGGCTTAGGCAACGGTGGTTTGGGGAGGCTTGCCGCCTGTTTTATGGATTCCCTTGCCACACTCAACTATCCTGCAGCGGGATTTTCGATAAAATATGAATTTGGACTTTTCAAGCAAAAAATAATTGACGGATGGCAGACAGAGCTGCCCGACGACTGGCTCGCCACTTCGGATGTGTGGCTGATGCCCAGGACAGATGAGAGGGTCATAGTAAAATTCGACGGGTCCCTGAGGGAAGAATGGACCCGGGAAGGGTTGAAAATTCACCATGATTTTGCTACGGAAGTAGAAGCGATACCTTATGATGTGATGATTTCCGGCTATGAAAGCTCAGGGGTGAGCCTCTTGAGACTCTGGGAATCACGGAGTTTAAACAGTATCGATATGAACTTATTTTCACAGGGTGACTACATAAGGGCTTTGTCGGAGGACTCAATGGCAGAAGCTATATCAAAGGTCTTGTATCCTGCCGATGACCACAATGAAGGCAAGATATTAAGACTTAAACAGCAGTATTTTTTGGTTTCCGCATCCGCACAGAATATTGTTAACTGCCATATGAAGAAATACAAGACCTTAGATAACTTCAGCAATAAGAATGCCATTCATATAAACGATACCCA